>CALFML010000534.1 GCA_937879845.1 uncultured Myxococcales bacterium | reverse complement strand
CACGGTGGAGCCGGGCTCGAAGGGATCGGTGACGGCGCGGTTGCGCACCCCGCGCTCGCGGGCGCCGCTCGGATCGTTGGGATTTACCGAGGGCACCGACGCCATGGCCAGGATCTCGCCGTTGCGCGGATCGATGGCCACGGCCACGCCGGCCTTGGCGCGCGCGGCCTGCACGCCCTCTTCCAGCGCATGCTCCAGGCGAAACTGGATGAACTTGTCGAGCGTGAGATAGACATCGTTGCCGCGATCGCGGGACACCTCGCCGACGCCGGAGACCATCACCTTGCGGCCGCGCGCGTCCTGAATCCCCAGGATCGAGCTGCGGGTGCCGCGCAGGAAGCGATCGTAGGCCAGCTCGACTCCCTCCAGGCCCGTCGCATCGACCCCGGCCCAGCCGAGCACCGGACCGGCGAGGCCTTTGGCCGGGTAGTAGCGCTTGGGCTCTTGCGTAAAGCGCAGGCCCGGCACCCCGAGGTCGCGGACCCGCTGCGCCTCTTCGGGCAGGATGCGGCGCTTGAGAAAGAGGAACTGCCGGTTGGATTCCAGCCGGCCGCTGAGCTCGCGGCGGTCCAGGTGCAGGACGTCGGCCAGGGCGTGCGCGAGCTCGGTGCGCTGGGCGCGGGAGGGGATCTCGGCGCGCAGCTTGGCCGGTTCGATGAACACCGAGTCGACGTCGGCCGATGCCGCCAGCTCCGTACCGATGCGATCGAGGATGCGGCCGCGGTAGGGCGGCAGCTCGATCTCGCGCAGGTACTGCTCTTCGGCCAACGAGCGGTAAAGATCACGCTTCTGCACCTGCAGGACGTAGGCGCGCAGGCCCAGCGAGCCAAAGCAAACGATCATTAATGCGGCGACGATTCCCAGGCGGACCACGGTCCAGCGGGAGCGCGGCGGCTCGCTGCGGACGAGCGCGGGGGCCGGGGTCGGGGCTTTGGCGGGGGCGTCGCTGGTCTCGCTCATCGGCGTGTACCTCGAGAGCCGGAGGCCGGGTGCGCTGCCGTCGCATGCAGGACGCGGATGGCGTTCGGATCCGGCGGCACCATCTGCAGCCGCTCGCGCGCGATGCGCTCTACGGCGGCGGGATCTTTGCGCGTCGCCAGCTCCAGCCGCAAGCGCTGGTTGTGCTGCACCAGCGCTTGATGCAGGCGCGACTGCTGCGACAGCTCATAGCCGATGCGGATGATCTCAAGCCGCGTCCAGACGTGCAAAAGCGCCACGACGACAAGCGAAGTCAGCGCCAGGGTGACGATGATGCCGTAGCTGCGCGTGCGGGCCGGCCAGCTGCGCGCGCGGGAAAGAGCGTGGAGAAAACCCGAGGCCCGGCGTTTGCCGGAGCCGCGCGGCCCTTTCACCGCGGGCATGGGTGAGCCTCCGGCGCGGAGCCGGCGAGCTGCGCCGCTCGCAGCCGGGCGGAGCGGGCGCGCGGGTTTGTAACGACCTCCTCTTCAGAAGGTTCGATGGGCTTGCGGCACAGGGCGATAAACGGCGGGCTCGTCGGCTGCCCCTTCAGGCTCTGCGCCACGGCGGCGGTGTGCTGGAAGTGCTGCTTGACCAGCCGGTCTTCCAGCGAATGGAAAGAGATGACGACCAGCCGCCCTTGCGGGGCGAGCAGGCGCGGCGCCGTGCTGAGAAGCTCGTGCAGCTGCCGCAGCTCATCGTTGATGGCGATGCGCAGGGCTTGAAACGTCCGGGTGGCCGGGTGCTTGTGCGGCTCGCGCAGCGGGCAGGCGCGGGCTACGACGGCGGCCAGCGCATGGGTATCGATAAGTTCGCCGCTTGCGTGCGCGGCTTTCAGGGCGCGGGCGATCCGGCGGGCATGGCGCTCCTCTCCGTACTCGCGCAGGATTGCGGCCAGCGAGTCCTCACTGAGCCGGCCGATCAGCGCGAGCGCCGTCTCCCCGGTGCTCGTGTCCATGCGCATGTCGATAGGGCCCTTGCCCTGAAATGAAAAGCCGCGCTCCGGTCGGTCGAGCTGCATCGAGGAGACGCCGAGATCGGCGAGCAGCCCATCGACCGCGGTCACCCCCCGCGCCGCAAGCAGCGCCGCCGCATCGGCGAAGCGCCCGTGCACTGGAACGAAGCGATCGCCAAACGGGGCGAGCCGCTGACTGGCGATCTGCAGCGCCGACGGATCGCGATCGATGCCGTAGACCCGCCCGGTCGGACCGCTGTGCAGGAGCAGCTGCTCCGTGTGTCCGCCGGCTCCGAGCGTCGCATCACAATAGATTCGGCCCGGCTGCGGAGCCAGAAAACGAAGCACTTCCTCCATCATCACGGAGTGATGGACACGGGCCGATGAGGTCTGCATGAGGCGGTAGCGATCTAGGCACCACCGACGATGACTGTCAAATTATTGGCCTGGCTGCCGGGTCCGGTCGGCCGCCGGCTGGTCGCTGCCAGTTAGCGATTCGGCAGCGATTCGGCAGCGGTTCGGCAGCGATTCGGACCGCGGCCTGCCAACGTCGCGTTACACCGTACCTGTGACCTGCAGTTAACAGCCGGCTGGTTGGCGATCGCCTGAGTTTGGGGCCGCGGCCGATCGCAGCAAGGTGCGCATCGGCGATCGGCGTGCTAAGTGACGAAAAGGTGGCCGGCCGCATGCGCGCGGGAAATTTTTTGCCGGCCGAAACCGCGGCCTGCAAGGACGCTGACCAGCGCTGTTTTTATGGCACGGTGGCTGCTGCGACCAAAATCATGGTAAATGTGTGTATAGGGTTTAACTCGACGAATCATGGAGGACTCCCGATGCGCTCTGTGCGTCAGCTTCAGAGTCTGGTAGCGCTGGTTACGCCGCTGCTCGGTGCCGTGGTCCTGCTGCTGCAGACAGGTTGTCTCAGCCACGAGGGCAAATCGCAGTTCTATTCGTACTGCGACGACACCGGCTGTTATCAGTGTAACGAGATCGGGTGCAACGGGGTCGCAGGGCAGCAGCCGGGCACGAGCTGCAAGACCTCGGCTCAGTGCGCGGCTGGTTGTTACTGCAGCGCCGATGGCAAGTGCTCGGAGGCTGGTTTCTGCGATCGCGTTGCCGATTGCTCCACCGGCTACACCTGCAACACGGCCCGCCACTCGTGCGAGCCGACCAGCACGCCCAAGCCCCCGACCACCTGCCGCGTGCAGTCGGACTGCGGGGCCGGTTATGAGTGCTTCAACACCGCCTGCAAGCCAGTGCCGGTGCCGCCCAACCACTGCGTGTTCAACCGTGATTGCGGCAGCGGCGCCCAGTGCTTCGATGGCCTGTGCCAGAAGCCCTGCGCCGACGATGGCTCCTGCGGCACCGGCCGGTCCTGCGTCAGCGGCCGCTGCGTCGCTCCGCCGCCGGACAAGACCGCCTGCGCCAGCAACGCCCAGTGCGGGGCCGGCCAGACGTGCATCGACAGCGTCTGCCACCTCGGCTGCAGCAAGGATGCAGAGTGCCAGGCCGCCAACAAGAACGACCTGTGCGTCTCCAGCATCTGCCGTCCCAATGAGGGCCGGGTCGCTGAGTGCAAGATCAACAGCGACTGCTCCGGCGGCCGTGAGTGCGTAAACGCCCAGTGCCGCAGCGCGTGCTTCGCTAACAGCGACTGCGCCGCGTGCACCGATGGTACGCAGTGCAGCAGCGGCTACTGCCTGACCGCGCGCGAAGTGGCTCCGGCTTGCGTGCTCGCTTCGGGCTGCCAGTCGGGCACTCCGCACTGCGTCGATGGGTCCTGCGCGAAGTAACGTCGCGGGCTGACTCGGATGGCTGAGCGCCGCGAGCGCCCCATCCACCCGGTCATCTAAAAAAGAAGTGAAGCGGCGGTCGCCTGAAAAGGGGGTCGCCGCTTGTGCGTTCTGCGGTCCGAGAAGCTGCCTGCTAACCCTGCGTCGCTACACGGGCCGGACGGTTTGGGACCTGCTATAAGTCGTTGTGATGAACCCGGGCGGTGAAGCCGCGATCGCCGAGCTCTTGCGCTGGCCACCCTGCGGACTCGCGCTCGCCGCTCTGTGGGGCCTTCTGTGGGGGAGCTTCGGCAACGTCTGCATCTACCGCGTACCGCTCGGACTGTCGGTAGTGCGGCCGGCGTCGCACTGCCCGCTCTGTCAGCAGCCCGTTGCCTGGTTCGATAACGTCCCGGTGCTCGGCTTTATCCTGCTTCGCGGTCGCTGCCGTCGCTGTCAGGCCGCGATCGGGTGGCGCTACCCCTTGTTCGAGCTGCTGGCGGCAATCCTGGCCATGGCCGTGTACGCGCGGTTCGTGCTGGGTCAGCCGGCGCCGCTGCCCCTTTTGCTGGCGCGATTTCTGACCTATTTCTTTTTTGCCGGCATGCTCGCCGTCCTCTCCGCAATCGATCTGGAGCATCAGCTGCTGCCGGATCGCATCACCTATCCCGCCATCCCTGCCTTATTTCTGGCCGGCCGCGTGCTTGGGGAGGTGAGCTTTGTCGATGCGGCGGTGGGCGCGGCCGCGGGCTACGTGCTGCTGCGCGGGATCTCGGACGGCTATTACTACCTGACCGGGCGGGAGGGGCTCGGCTACGGCGATGCCAAGCTGCTTTCGGCGGTCGGGGCGCTGCTCGGCTGGCGCGCGCTTCCGGTCACGCTGCTTTTGGGATCCCTTGTCGGTTCGCTGGTGAGCATTCCGCTTTTGCTCTTTCAGCGGCGCCGCGCGACCACCGAGGCCGCGTCGCTGGCCAAGACCGCCGTACCGTTTGGCCCGTTTTTGGCAGTCGGAGCTCTAGTGTATCTAGGCTTTATCCATGGCCGCGATCCGGACGCGGTCGTCCAGGGGGCGCTGCGCGGGCTGGGCGTGGAAATAAGATGATGTTGATTTTGCCGTCGCTGAAGCCCTTATCTTTTCGCCCTTGCCGGAGCATGGAAGCAGGCGGGATGACCCCTTGTTGCTTTATAATCTCGAGAAACTATCTGTCGGCGGGGCCATGCTGCGAAAAAGCTGCCTGACCGAGCTAAATTCATGGAACATTCCAACGTGTCCACGACCCCTCCTGCACAGGTGCCGAATGAGACACCGGAGCTGCGGATGAAGCGCTACCTCAAGATCACTGTTGTCGGAGTTGCCGCCGTGGTGGCTCTGGCGCTGACCGTTAGCAAGCGCGGACCGGCGATGATGGTGGGTCTGGGCCGGACCACGGGGGCTGCCAACGTTGAGCGCAAGCCCTATGACTTAAATAACAGCTTAAATACCTTCAATCAGACCCTGCTGCGCATCCATGACTCGTACGTCGACCCGACGCGGGTGGAGCCCAAGCAGATGCTGCTGTCGGCGCTCGACTCGCTGCAGAAGCAGGTCGCCGAGGTCATGGTCGAGCCCTTCCCGGAGCAGAACCGGGTCGTCGTGCACGTCGACACCGCGGTGCGCGAGTTCCGCATCGACAACGTCGATGCCCCGTGGTCGCTGTCGCCCAAGATGGCGGAGATCTTCCAGTTCATCACCCAGCACCTTTTGCCGGGGACGGACAGCGAGAGCATCCGCAACATGGAGTATGCGGCGACCAACGGCATGCTCTCGACGCTCGATCCGCACTCGCTGCTGCTCGATCCGCAGACCTACACCGATATGAAGCTGGCGACGAGCGGCCACTTCGGCGGCCTCGGCATCGTGATTGGGATCCGCAAGGGATTTCTGACCGTCATCCGGCCGATGAAAGACACCCCGGCCTGGCAGGCGGGGGTGCGGCGCGGCGATCACATCGTGCGCATCGAGAAGGAATCGACCGCCAACATGGCGCTCAACGACGCCGTGAGCCGGCTGCGCGGCGATCCCAACACCAAGGTCGAGGTCTGGTTCGAGCGCGACGGCGACAAGTCCTCGCGCCGGGTGGTGCTGACGCGGGCCGAGATTCAGGTGCACACCATCACCTCGCAGACTTTGAAATCACCGACCGGGCCGGTGGGCTATATCCGCCTCAGCCAGTTCGGCCAGAAGAGCGATGACGACCTGCGGCAGGCGCTCGATGAGCTGACTCGCAAGCAGCAGATCCGCGGCCTTGTGCTGGATCTGCGTCACGATCCGGGCGGGCTGCTCGATCAGGCGATCAAGGTCGCCGACGAGTTCGTCGAGTCGGGAACCATCGTCACGACGGTCGGTTACGCCAACAAGCGGCGCGAGGAGACGCGGGCCGAGCCGGCGGCCCAGCCGCACATCCCGATGGTCGTGCTGGTCGATGGTCAGTCGGCCTCGGCCTCGGAGATTGTCGCCGGCGCGCTCAAAAACCTCGACCGCGCCGTGATCGTCGGCAGTCGGACCTTCGGCAAGGGCTCGGTGCAGGTCCTCATGGACAATCAGGACGGATCCGCGCTCAAGCTCACGATTGCCCAGTACCTGACCCCGGGGGATCTATCGATTCAGTCGGTCGGCATCACGCCGGACGTGGTGCTCGAGCCGGTCTCGATCGAGCGCGATCGGCTGTCGCTGTTTTCAACCTATAAGGGCCAGCGCGAGCAGGATCTGGATGCGCACCTTACCTCGCAGAACGCCCGCGGCAACGACAAGCCGGTCGAGACCTTGCGCTACATCTACACCGACCCACGGCGCAAGGCGCAGCAGAAGCCCAAGGGCAACCTCCTCACCGACACGGATAAGAAAGCCGCCGATGATGACGACGACGACGATGCGGATGCCGAAGAGCAGCCGCTCGACGACGATGACACTTTCGTGGAGGACTTCGACATCCAGTACGCCCGCGACCTGATCGCCTCGGCCCGCGGCTGGAAGCGGCACGAAGTCCTGGCGGCGGCGCGCGACTTTTTCTCGCGCAAGCAGGCCGATGAGGCAAACCGCCTGGTGGAGGCGCTGCGCAAGTACGGCGTGGACTGGAACCCGGTAGGCCCGCAGCCGAGCGCCGCGTCCTTGACGGCCACCGTGACCACGGATCACCCGGGCAACTCGGCGCACGCCGGTGAGACGCTGCGCCTTACGGCCACCGTGACCAACCACGGCTCGGGCGTCGCAGGGCAGGTGCGGGCGCAGCTCAAGTCGGACAACTACCTGTACGATGAGCGCGAGTTCGTCTTTGGCCGCCTCGCCCCAGGGGAGACCCGCACCTGGACGATCCCGGTCAAGGTCCCCAAGGACACGCTGCCGCGGCTCGACGTGGTGCGCGTCCAGTTCTTCGAGGAGCACAGCCAGGCCCCGGCGGCGCAGGAGCTGCAGGTGCGCCTGGACGGCGTGGCGCGGCCGCGGTTTGCCTACAGCTACCAGTTCATCGACGACGGCGGCAACGGCGACGGCCTGCTCCAGCGGGGCGAGACCGGACGGCTGCGCGTCATCGTCAAGAACACCGGCCAGGGCAAGGCGACCAAGACCTTCGCGCTGCTGCGCAACCTCAGCGGCGACGGCGTGCAGGTCAACAAGGGCCGCTACGAGATGCAGGCGCTGTCCCCGTCCGAGGAGCGCACGATCGACTTCACCTTCGACGTCGGCCCCGAGTTCTCCGAGGGCACGGCGCGCGTCGAGCTGCAGGTCTACGACTTCGGCTCGCGCGAAGGCGTCACCGACAAGCTGACCTTCCCGGTGCTCGAGAGCGGGCAGAAGGGCCAGGACGCCGCGGCGGTGGTCGCGGTGCGCAGCGAGACGACGGTGCGCACCGGCGCGAGCGCCAGCTCCCCGGCGGTCGGCAAGGTCAAGGCAGGGGCGCGGCTGCGCGAGACCAAGGTCTTTGGCGAGTTCGCCCGCGTCGAGCTGGAGTCCGGCCGGCCGGGCTTCCTGCCGCTGTCGGCGGTGAGCCCCACGAACCAGCCGCCCGAGACGGGCAGCGGCGCGCTGGCGCTGGTGTGGCAGGTCACGCCGCCGACGCTCGAGG
>CALFML010000533.1 GCA_937879845.1 uncultured Myxococcales bacterium | reverse complement strand
GCGGCAAACCCAGGACCCGCTGCACCCGCAGATCCCCGGTGCCGGACACGCCGCGCATCACCGCGCCGATGCGGTCGGCG
The DNA here is from genome assembly GCA_937879845.1 of uncultured Myxococcales bacterium. Taxonomy (GTDB): domain Bacteria; phylum Myxococcota_A; class Polyangia; order Palsa-1104; family JAEUJZ01; genus CALFML01. The sequence goes on along the minus strand of CALFML010000533.1, from coordinate 7,707 downwards.
AGGTTTTTGCTGACCAGCAGATCCGGCCCGAACACCTTGACCACCACGTCGGCGCGCGAGCCGGAGAGGAGCTGGTTGATGCGATCCTCGATCGGCTGCGACACCGAGATGAAGGTGGCCGGCACCTCGGCCTCGATGGCTTCTTTGATTTTTTCGCCCAGTCCGTCCAGGTCGTGGGCGGTCTGCCAGTGTTTCTTTTCGGTCAGCTTGACCATGACCTCGGTCTCATCGGGGCCGACCGGATCGGTGGCGACCTCGGCCCGGCCGGTGCGGGTGACGACCGACTTGACCTCCGGGAAGCGGGACAGGACCTGCTCCACCTGGACGCCGAGCCGCTGCGCCTCCGTAATCGAGATCGAGGGCAGGCGCTTGATATCAAGCGACAGCTCGCCTTCATCAAGCCGCGGCACGAACTCCGCTCCTAGCGTAGTGGCCAAAAGCAGGGTCACGACCAGCAGTCCGGACGCACTCGCCAGCGCCAGCCGCGGCCGATGCAGCAGCGGCTCGAGAAGGCGGCCGTAGCGTGCCTGCAGGCGCCCCCACACTCCGCCATGACCGTGACCGCCGTGCGCCGCCGCGGGGGCCTTGAGCAAGAACGACGACAGCGCCGGAAACGTCGTCAAGGTAAACAGCAGCGCCCCGAGCAGCGCCAGCGCCACCGTGATCGCCATCGGCTTGAACATCCGCCCCTCCACCCCTTCCAGGGTCATGAGCGGCAGATACACCAGCATGATGATCGCCACCGAGAACGTCACCGCCCGCGCCGAGCGCGCCATCGAGGTCTCGATCACCTCGACCACCCCGGCGGGTTTGAGGCTGCCGGCGAGCATGAGCTGCGCCATCGTCGCCTCCAGCATCACGATCGCCCCATCGACCAGCAGGCCGAAGTCGATGGCGCCGAGCGACATCAGGTTCCCGACGACCTCCAAGTTCACCATGCCGATGACCGCCAGGCCCATGGCCAGCGGGATGGCCAGGGCGGCGATGATGCTGCCGCGCAGCGAACCCAAAGTCAGAAACAGCACCAGCACGACCAGCGCCGCCCCTTCGGCGAGGTTTATAAACACCGTCTTGAGCATGCGGTTAATAAATTCCGCCCGATCGTAATAGGGCGAGAGCTTGACGCCGCGCGGCAGGTCCTTTTGGATCTCGGCGAGCTTGAGCTTGACGTTCTGCACCACCTCGCGCGAGTTCTGGCCGATGAGCATCATCACCGTGCCGGCGACGATCTCCCCTTGGCCGTGCTTGGTGACCACGCCATAGCGCAGTGCCGGTCCGAGCTTTACCGTCGCCATCTGCTTGAGCAGCACCGGCGTGCCATCGCCGTCGGTGGCGACCACGGTGTTGCCGATGTCGTCCAGATCGCGGTACTGCGCCTCGCCGCGGATGACGTAGGACTCGCCGCCTTTTTCGATGTAGCCGCCGCCGATGTTGGCGTTGTTGCGGCGCAGCGTCTCATACACCGTGCTGAGCGTCACCCGGTACTCGGCCAGGCGCTTGGGCTGGAGGATGACCTGGTACTGCTTGGCCTCGCCGCCCATGGCGTTGACTTCGATGACGCCGGGTACGGAGCGGAGCCTATAGGCGACTATCCAGTCAAGCAGCGTGCGCAGCTCCATCGGGCTGTGCTGGCCGTCGGTGGACTCGAGGTAGAACTCATAGATTTCGCCTAGGCCCGTGGACACCGGCGCCAGCTCCGAGCGACCGTAGCCGGCCGGGATCTCGGCTTCCGCCAGCTTCATGCGCTCGCCGACCAGCTGGCGGGCGAACCATACGTTGACATGGTCTTTGAAGATGACGGTGACGGCGGAGACCGCGGTGCGGCTGACCGAACGGATCTCGGTCACATCGGGCAGTCCGTTGAGCGCCGTCTCGACGGGGTAGGTGATGTATTGCTCGACCTCCGCGGGGGACAGTCCGGGCGCCGAGGTCAAGACCGAGACCTGCACGTTGGTCACATCCGGCACCGCATCGATCGACAGCCGCTTGACCATGGCCACGGCCACCGCGCCGATGATCGCCCACACGACCAGGATGATGCCGCGTCGCCGCACCGAAAAGCGGACCAGCCTCTCCAGAATTCCTGCGCTGCTCGCCATGGCCTACCTCAGAAGCTCGCTCTTGAGGAGGAAGCCGCCGTCTGCTGCGACCCGCTCATTGATGGCGACGCCGGAGCGGATCTCGACCATGCCGCCGCCGGAGACGCCGAGATCGACGGGGCGGCGGGAAAACCCGCCGTCGGCCGAGAGCACGAATAAAAGGGGCTTGCCCTCCACGGTCAGCACCGCGCTGCGCGGCACGGCCAGCACCTCGGAGATGGCGCGCTGCGGGTCGCCGTGCAGGGTCGCGGTGACGAACTGGCCGGGACGAAACAAGCCGTCGGTGTTATCGAACTCGATACGCACCGGGGCGGTGCGCGTCTTCTCATCGATGGCCTGGCCGACATAGGCCACGCGCGCCGGGAAGTTCTTACCGGGATAGACCTCGGTGCGCAGCACGGCGTGCTGGTCCACGTGGACGTAGGGCAGATCCTTTTCAAACAAGTCGAGCAGCACCCACAGATGCGACAGGTTGGCGACCTTGAACGCATCCGATGCCGACTGCACCGCCTGCCCGAGCGACACCTCTCGCGTCACCACCGTGCCATCGATGGGGCTGAGCAGCGGCACGCGCCCGGGACGGCCGCCTGCGCGCTCCAGCTCCCGGATGTCTTCGGGCCGCAGGCCCAGGGTGCGCAGGCGCTGGATCGCCGCGGCCAGCTGCGCCTCCTCTGATGTCGCCTGCGCCTCGGCGACCTCGCGATCGCGCGCCGCGGAGACATGGCTCGCCGCCAGCTCCCGCTCGCGCCGCAGGTTGGCCTGCGCCGCATTCGAGGTCGCCCGCGCCGTCAGGTACGCGGCTTCCGCCTGGCCCACCTCCGCGCTCTCAAGCTCCGCCAGAGTCTGCCCGGCTTTGATCTGGTCGCCGACGCCGACGCGAATCGTAACGATTCGTCCGGAGATGAGCGGACCGACTTGCGCGAAGTGGTCGGCATCGTATCCCACCGAGCCTACGACCTCGACATCGCGGGCCAGCTTGACGCGCGCCACGGCCACGGTGTCGATACGATTGAGCCGCCCCGCCTTGGGCGGCAGCCGGAGATCCTTGTCTCCTTCGGCTGCTTGCGGACTGACCGCCGCCGGCGCATCCGCGCTTCGGGTCCGCCCCGCAACCCAGCTTCCGAGCAGCACGCCGAGGCCGAGCAGACCCAGGACGCCGCCAATATAAATCCCTGTTGTACGCGACATAGGTAAAAGCGGCATCTACGGCACCCTTTGGCTGAAGATGGGAACCCCGACCGCGCGCTCAAGCTCGATCGACGCCTTCCATAAGTCATCGAGCAGATCGAGATGGCGCAGCCGCGTCTCGGCAAGCTCTCGCGAGGCCGTGATGACCCGGAACAGATCGAACTTGCCCGCTTGCCAGCCGCGGCGCAAAAGATCGAGGTTGCGCTCGGCCAAGGGGAGTACGGTCTGAACGAATGCTTCTTCCTGGTTGCGCAGCAGCATCAGCTTGCGGTGCGCCAGGGCGACCTCGTTGCGGATGCGCACGCGCAGCAGCCGCTCCTCATTTTTTTGCGCCACCTCGCCGGCCGTCACTTGCGCCAGGGGTCCCTGGTTGCGGTTCCACACCGGCAGCGGCAGCCCCAGGGTGCCGCCGTAGAACTCTTGCCCGGGAAGATCGCGCTGCAAGTCGACGGATATGATGGGGCTCGGCACGGCCTCGCGCACCAGCCGCACGCGCTCCGACCGCAGCACCTCGCGCTGACGCATGAGCGCCAGCAGGTCGGTGCGCTGCTGCTCCGCCAGCACGCCGAGCGACTCTACCGCCTGATGCTCCGTGCGCAGCCGCGGCGGCTCGATGCTCGTGCTCAAGAGCCGCAGCGGCTGGAGGGCCGGCAGCCCGCAGAGGATGCGCAGCTCGGCCAGCCTCTCTTCGCGCGCGACCTCGGCCTGCGCCCGCTCGGCGGCGACTCGTCCGCCTTCGATCTGGGCCAGGTTCACCTCGATGTCGCCCGCGGCTCCCAGCGAGAAGCGGATCTTGGCCGACTCCAAGAGCTGCTTGCCAATCTCTTCGCGGTTGCGTTCCACCGTGACGCGCTGCTCCGCCAGCACCCCTTGGATGAAGGCGACCTGCAGGAGCGCCCGCATGAGGGACCGCGCATACGCGGTGTTCGCCGACGCCACCGCGCGCTGCGCCTCCACGGAGCGGATGCGCGTCGACCGCTGGCCGGCGATCTCGACCTGCTGCTCAAGGTGAAACTGGTATTGAAACCCGGTTGCGGTGGGACTGGAGGTAAACTCTTGGCGGTAGCCGCCGAGAAACGAGGCGTAGGGATTCTGCGGCAGGAGCAGTGCCGCGCCTACGCGCTTGGAGTCGGTCTGAATCGCTTCGTTTTGCGCTCGCACCAGAGCCGGCACATAGTGCTCGCCCCTACGCAGAGCCTCTTCCAGGCTCAGATGCAGGGGGGCGTCTATCTTCGCTGTCGTCTCTGCAAGCGCCCCGCTGCTGCAAATCCCCCACCATACGCAGGCGGCAACCCCATGCCTTATAACGCCGGCAGCAGTTCGTATCATCACGCATGTTCCTCCTTGGTGGTTGGCCTGCCTCAGCCAAGCGGACAGTCAGATCGATTCTTTTAAGGATAGCTCGGCACTGTGGTTGTGCCAGCGCTGATCTGCTCCAATGTGGACGAACCTGCTTGGACCGGTCGGTTGACGTACGCCAGGCTCCCCCGCGCCGCCTGGCCGCGGAGCGTTGGCGGCCTGAACCGGGGCGGCGTGAACCTACACCCCAATGTCCATTACAATCGACGCATGCGCAGCGTACGAGTGCTCCTTTTCGCAATGAGCTTGTGGATGAGCGCGAGCGCCATGGCGGCGCGCGAGCCGCGGGTCTTTTTCCCCGGCGGGGTGCGCGACGCCGAGGGGCGGCTCGCCTACGTCGGCGCCGAAGGCGGCGGGATCGACGCGCTGGTCCTGGCCGGCTCACCCGGGGGGGCGCGGCGGTGGACTTCGAAGGCGGCCAGCGAGCCGGTCCTGGCGACCCGCCAGTGGCTGGTGGCAGCGGACTGGACAGAAGCGCATCGCAGCTTTCATCTCGTAGCGCTGGATGCCGCCGGCGGCTCGGTGCGGCAGCGTTCGACGGAGGTGAAGATGCCGGAGCAGACGGGCAGCATCACGGCGGCCTGGCGCGACGGTGACCGCGTGATTGTCTCCTGGGAGTCGCATAACGAGTATCACGGCGGTCCGGCGCCGACGCCAGAGATAAAGGCTGCGCTCGGCCGGAGTGCCGCCGGTACGGTCGCGCTGGACATCGCCAGCGGCAAGCTGGAGCGCCGTGCCGCCGTGCCGCCGCCGCCGCTGCCGGCTGCGGCCCGCGGCCTGGAGCAATTCCCGGTGCAATCGGGCGATACGGCGCTGTGGGTCGCCGGCGACCGCCTCGGCGTCGTCGCGCTCGATGACGCGGGCGATCACCGGCGCCTGGCCCTGCACACCTTCGCCGCGGCGGGCGGGCAGGCCTACCCACCGGTGACGCTGCTGGAGCGTCCGCCGGCCTTCGGCTATCTGATCCTCGTCGCGCCGCTGGATCCGTTCCACGTCCAGCTCATCGTCGTCAATGATGAGGTCGTGGACGGCCAGCCGCCGGGCTCGATCACCCGCTACGATTTCTACGATGTGCTGTCAGGTAAAAGGATCGGCAGTGTGCTCCACCGCGAGGGCATGCAGCCACCGCTCGGCGCCGTAAACGGGCGCGCCTACTATCTGGAAAACGTCCCGTCGCCCGCCGGGTCGACGATGCGGGCCGGCGGCCTGATCTATGTCCCACGCCGGCTCGTGGCACTGGAGCTCGCGTCGGGTCGGACGGCGTGGACGCGGCCGATTGCCCCGGCCTCCTTTGTGCCGCCGATGCCGTAGCGGCCGCGGTGAGCGCGGGACCACCGCTTATAAAAATCGCGACGTCGTAAAATGCTTTGCTCGCTGCTTCGTCCATCATGGACAATCAGACTGCGCAAGGATATCCCGGAGGCAGGTATGTACAAAAAGCTCCTGATCGGTACGGCGCTGTGTTCTTCGATCTTTTCAGCCAACACGACCCTGGCGCAGCCGAGCTGGCGCGGTGGGGAGGGCGGCCGCGGTGAGGTGCGGCGCAGCGCCAACCAGCTGCGGGACGACGTGCGCGACCTGAACCGCTTTCAGACGACGCTTGCGATCTTCGAAGACGCCTGGCGGCGCCGCGACCTGGGGGCGCTGCGCGGATCGCTGCACAGCTTCGTGGCTCAGGGCCGCGCGGAAGTGGAGGAGCAGCGGCGCGAGACGTTCCAGGCCTTCCGTGAGGCGCGGCGCTCGGCGCAAGAGACGCGGCGCAGCGGGAACTTCCGGGACTACCGCGAGGCGCAGGACGACCGCCGGGATGCGTTCGAAGAGCGGGCGGCGCTGCAGCAGGAAATCGCCGCGCTCAACGATCTGGAAGGCGCCGCGCGGGCCGAGTTCACTTGGGGTCCCAGCGTTCCCGTGCTATTGAATGCGCGTCGCGCCATGCAGACCTTCATCTCGCTGGCCCAGGCGGAGGTGCAGCGCTCGGCGCGCGAGCTGCGCGAGGATGTCCGCGAACGACACGAAGATCGCCGCGATTACCGCCCGGGCGGACCCGGCTACCCGGGACCCGGTCCGGTCTACTACAATAACCAGCCGCCTCCGCAGCCGGTAGGAGGGCCGCCGCCGCGGTATGGGTATGGCCAGCCGCCCCCGCCCCCCGTCGCCGCGCCGCCGCCTGCGCCGCCCCCGCGATATGGCCAGCCGCCGGTCCCCGTGGGCCAGCCGGCGCCGCCGCCTGTCGGGCAACCGGCGCCGCCGCCACGAACCAGTCAGCCGCCGCCCGTAGGTCAGCCGCCGCGGCCTTCGGCTCCCCCGGCGCCGCCGCCGACCGGTCAGCCGGCGCCGCCGCCCCCGGGTCAACCCGGCCAGCCGGCGCCGCCGCCGCGAACCCGCCAGCCATCAACCATAGGTCTCTGACTTCGTCTCCAGCGCGCCTTCTAAGCTAAGTACAGCTCCTGAAAGCGGCTGCCCAAAGCGAAGCCGGGCCGGCCCGGTCAGGGCTTCGCAGTACGAGGGCAGCAAAGCTGCGTCAAGCCCAGACATCCAGATGCACCGCCTTGCCCGGGCCCGGCACCGCGGCGCTTTCGAAATTTGCAGCCCGCTGTACCAAAGGGTCCGCGCAGCCGCTGCCAAGAGAGAAAATTCCCCACGAAAGGCTGAACGCGAATCACGCCGCAATCGTTTCTCGGGAAAAACACGATCTCATATCGCCGCGATCTCATCCCTCCGGTCGCGTTAGTCCTTTCCCAGAAAGCACGCAGCATAAATCGAGCAACGTACTACGCGCGGTAAGCCACCGGTCGGCGCTGCGGACCAAGAGCTTGGCGGTCGCGCGATTGTGATAGCATCGGCGCGATGTCCAGCAGTGACGGCGCGCAAGCGCCGAACAATCCCGTCGGAGTGCAGCAGCACCAGCAGGTGCGTGACATCCGTGTCGAAGGCCAGGGCAATACGGTTATCTTCCAGACCACGGTCGGAGTGCCGGGCGATGGGCAGACTGCGGGCGCGACCCCTTTGGCCGACTGGACCAAGCTGCTGCACGACCCCTGTGTATATGAAGAGCTTTCTC
>CALFML010000532.1 GCA_937879845.1 uncultured Myxococcales bacterium | reverse complement strand
GCGCGTGGACGACCCGCGCGGGGTGCTCAAGCCCGGCCAGGAGATCAACGTCGAGATCATCTCGCTCGATCCCAATGAGCGGAAGATCGGCCTGTCGGTCAAGGCGGCGCAGCGGGCGGCGGAGATCTCGATGGCGCAGGGCTTCAACTCTTCGGGCGACCTGGGCGCCAAGCTCGGCGATCTGTTCAAGAAAGCCGGCACCAGCAAGAAGCGCCGCAAGGCCGAAGAAGACGAGTTCGAAGAGTAGTCTCAGCGCAAGCAGTCGCGGGCGGTGACACGCCGTCCGCAGCTGCGCAGGTATCTGGACAAGCCCGATGAGCCGCACTCATCGGGCTTGTTCATTTGTGGCGCCGCAGTCGTCGCCGGGCGGCGCAAAGGAAGCACGGCCATGGATCGTATGTGGGCGCCCTGGCGTATGGCCTACATCTTAAGCTCCGCCGGCGAGCAGGGACCGCAGGAGTGCATCTTCTGCCGCTTCCCCGCCGAGGGTCGCGAGCACTATGCCGAAAACCTCGTCCTGTGCTGCACGCCGCAGGCGCTGGTCGTCATGAATCGCTTTCCCTATAACTCCGGGCACGTCATGGTGGTGCCGCGGGCGCACGGCGGCGACCTGATGGCGCTGTCGGCCGCGGACTATGCCGCCACCACAGAGCTTCTGCGGCAGTCGCTGCAGCTTCTCACCGCAGAGCTGCACGCGCACGGCGCCAACGTCGGTCTCAACGTCGGCCGGGTGGCCGGGGCGGGGATCGATCATCACGCCCACTTTCACATCGTGCCGCGCTGGAACGGCGACACCAACTTCATGCCGGTCGTCGGCGACGTGCGCGTCCTCAGCGAGCACCTGGCGGCGACCTACGCCAAGCTGCGGCCGGCGTTCGCCCGCTTCGATCAGCCGGATCCGTAAACCATGCGCCTGGACCGCCTGAAGCCGGAGCAGTATCGCGAGATGCCATGGCGCAACGGCGGCGGCTCGACCACCGAGATCGCGATCTCTCCCCAAGGAGCGGCGCTAGGAGCCGGCGCGCCGTTCCTTTGGCGGGTGAGCATGGCGCGGGTGGAGCAAGACGGGCCCTTTTCCTCCTTTGCCGGATACGACCGCACGCTGGTGCTATTGCAAGGCGGCGGCGTGCAGCTGAGCTTCGGGGCGGACGCGCCGCCGGTTACGCTGTCGGCTCCCTTGCAGCGCTGCCGCTTCGCCGGCGAGTGGAAGACCCACTGTCAACTTGTAGATGGCGCGGTGCGCGACTTCAACGTGATCGTGGATCGAAAGCGGGGCAGGGCGGCCGTGGAGTCCGTGGCCCTCGCGCCGCAGCCAAGGACGATGGAGCTTCACGGGCGCACGACGTTGTTTTTTGTCGCCCAGGGCGCCATGGAGCTGGCGCTTGCGGACGCGGCGGTGCGGCAGCGCGCAACGCAGCTTGAGACCCTGCGCATCGACCGCGAAGACGGCTGCGCTCCTACCCCCGTGCGGTTATCCGCAGCCGCGGAAGCATCGCACGTGCTGGTAATAGACATCGCGCACCTCGGACCGCCCTAGCGGCGGCGACCGACCGCTACTTGGCCCAGGGCAGCGCGCCCACTTCTTCAAGCGCAAGAACGTAATCGCCGATGAGACGGCCCTGCGCCGCGAGCTGACTTGGAACGGAGAGCGCGGCCAAAAGCGCGCGGGCGCGGGTGCGGTACAAGTTGCGCTGGGCTTCGCTGACACCGGGAGCCGCCGCCAGCTCGGCGAGGAAACGGGCGGCGAGGGTGTTTTGCGAGAACGGATGCTCGCGGCGGGAGAAGACCCCGCTGGCGGCGGGATCGATCGTGCTGACCCACAGGAGCCCGGTCTTGGCATCGAAGAATCGCGTCCACATCGCCGCCGCGATGCGCTCCGCCGTCTGGCGCGCGCTCGGCTTTTGTCCCGCCGCCGCAAGCGCCGTGAACGCGCGGCCCAGCGCGGCCGCATCGGCCAGGAAGCGCAGCGTCGAAGTCGCCACCGCCTCGCGCTTCACGCTGCCATCGGCCTCGATGTGGGTGCGGGCCAGCTGTTCCGCGGCGTGCTCCGCGGCTTGCAGCAGCTCCTTGGCCTGCGGATCGGCGCCCAGCTTGGAGCTGAGGGTGGCGATGGCGGCTATGGCCAGACCGTTCTCGTAGGCGTAGACGTGATCGTCGATTCGCGGCACGCCGAGCTGGCGGCGGTGGGCATCGTCGAGCGCATAGTAGATATGGCCATCGACGAAGCGCGCCCCCTTCTCATGGCCGCCAAGGTCCGCATCCTGGCTGACCAGATACAGCCCGTCGCGGTTGCGGAGAAAGGCGTGAAGGTAGCGGATGATGTTTTCGGCGTCGATGCGGTCCTGCGGATCCCGCGCGTTGCTGTCGCCGAGCGCGCGGGCGTAGGCGTGCAGCGCCTCGGTCTGAATCGGCAGGCGCTTCTCGAAGTGCGGCTTGGTCCACACCCCGCCGACCGAGTACTGGTAAAGACCGCCCCACACCGGATCGATGAGGTTGCGCTGAGCGGACAGAGACTGCCGCGCGCGCCGCAGCGCCGCCTGATCCCCGTGCGCGGCGCGCAGCAGCTCGACTTCGATGTTGGTGCCGATGGGCAGCTTCTGCGTCCGGCCCCAGCCGCCTTCATCCGCATCGTAGTACTCGTCCATATCGCGCACGAGCCGGGCGCCTATCCAGCTCAGCATCGCCACCGGCGCCGCGGTCTCGGCCAGGCCGACGTGCGCCGCGGACTTGGCCGCCGTCCCGCTCTGCTGCTGCGTCTTGGCCTCCTGCAGGATGCCGCGCAACGTCTCCGCCGTCATGTAGCCGCGGAACTTGCCGAGCTCGTCGCCCTGCGGACTGAAGACCACGGTCGCCGGCCAGCCCCATTCCTCATAGCGCGAGGCGACATCGGGCCGGGCATCCACGTCCACGCGCACCGCGATCACGTTGTCGCGGATGAGCGCCCCAAGCTCCGGATCGGTGTACGTCGTGTCGTCCATGACGTGGCACCAGTGGCACCACGTGGCGACGCAGTCGAGCAGAACCAGCTTGCCCGCCGCCTTGGCCTCCGCCATCGCCGCCGGGTTGAAGTCCTGCCAGGAAAACAGCGCCGCGCGCTTCTGCGCCCGCGCATTGGCGATGTCTTCGGCGATCGGAGTGCCCTCGGGAACCGCCGCCGGAGTGGTCGCGGCTGCCGGATCGGGCTGTTTCGCCAGCTGGGGTCCGGCGCACGATCCGGAGAGGGCAAGCAGCAGACTGAGGGCGCGTCCGATGGCAAAAGTGGGCTGTTTCATAGCGGGTCCCTGGCGCTCCTTTGGCAAAGTGATGCGCCATGAGCGTACCACGATGTCAAAGTCCTTCCCCACAGCGCCCCTTAGTACGTAACGGTCGCCCGCGGCGCCCGGCCGCTTACTCCGTAGCCGGCGACAGCGGCCAAGCATGCTTGGGATAGCGGCGGGCGAGCTCTTTGCGGATCGCGGGATAGTGACGGACCCAGAACCCCGGCAAGTCCGTGGTCACCTGCACGGCCCGCTGGTTCGGCGCCAAAAGGTGCAGCACCACCGGCACCCGCCCGCCGGCAACCGTCGGCCCCTGCGCCATGCCGAAGAAATCCTGCAGGCGCGACTCGAGCCACGGCGGCTGACCCGTCGGATAATGGATCCGGGCCCGCCGGCCGCTAGGAAGCGTCAAGTGGTCCGGGGCCAGCCGGGCGACAAGCTGCGGGACGGGAGCGGACAGGGGCTTCCCCGCGGCTCGCAGCTCCTCCTCAAGGTGGGCGGCGACGGCATTTATCAGCGACTCGTGGCGCAGCTCGGCGAAGCTGGCGCGGCCGGTGCACAAGCGACGCAGCACCTGAAAAAGCGCGTCCGGGGTCATGGAATGGAGGCCGACTTCGGGGCAGTGCTCGGCGATGAAGGCCAGCTTCGCGGCCCACGGCGGAAACGCTTCACCATCGCTGAAGATCATGAGCTGCGCCGCCTGCAGCTTGCTGACCAAAAGCTCCACTTGCGCCGCATCGCCGCCATCCCCGGCGGTGCGCGACTCATCCAGCACCAGCTGCTCGTACTGCAGGCGGCGCACGAGCTCAATCCGCTCCGCATCGCTGTTCCATTGCGGCTCGGCGGTCTCATGGATGCAGTCGCCGGGGAGCTCCAGTAGCCAGTCGGCTGTAATGGCGCTGGCGGTGCGGACCATGACCCGGCCGCCGCGTCCGCCCGCCGCGGTGCGGTCTTCGACATCGATGAGCACGGCCAGCTCGACCTCGCGGACCACGCTGCTTGGCGAAAGGGTGGCGCTGCCGCCGGCTGCCAGCACGAACTCCGCGGTCTCGCCAGCAGGTCGCGGCCGCCGCCGGGCCACCCGATCCGGATATGCCGCCAGCAGCGCCTTTTGCAGCGCCTGTTCGCGCAGCCGCGGATCGCGCAGCCGCGGTCCCCCCGTCCCCTTGAGCAGGCGAACGAGCTTTTGCCGCGCCCGCTCGACCGTCTGAACCGCATCCGGATCCAGTCCTTCGCGCGCCAAGGCCCCCCGCGACAGCCGCCCCGCTTGCGCCAGCGCCAAAAGCTCCAGCAGATGGCTGACATCCGAAGGCCCGCAGACTTCCGCCTGCCCTCGACCGCCCGTAAGACTGCGCTGCGCCAAGCGGATGTCGCGCTCGGAGAGCAGCGCCGCCGCCGCCGCCGCGTCTTCGCCTATGCCGAGCTCGTGCCCGGCGCACAGCAGCCGTCCCAGGCGCGGGTGCACCGGCAGCTGCGCCAGCCGGTGGCCAAGCTCGGTGATCCTCGTCCCGTCGTCCGCGCCGAGCGGCCGGGCAGTCGTACTTTTCGTCTTGGTTGTCGTCACCGCCTCGCCAGGCGATGCCGCTTGCAAAGGTGCCGCCGGCCGTAACGCGCCCAGCCGGATGAGCAGCTGCTCCGCCGCATCCACCGACGCCGGCAGCGGTGCGTCGAGAAACGCCAGCGCGGTCAGCGGCAGCGCGATGGCGTGCAGGGTCAGCAGCAGCTCGGCCAGGTCGATGCGGCGGATCTCCGGCTGCTCGAACTCGGGCCGCAGGTCGTGATCGTGACGGGTGTAAAGGCGGATGCAGCGACCCGGCTGAGTCCGACCGGCCCGCCCCGCCCGCTGCGCTGCCGCCGCCCGGCAGATGGGCTGGACACGCAGCGTCGGCAGCCCCGACCAGTGGGCATGGCCGGCGATCCGCGCCAGACCGCTGTCGATCACCGCCGTCACCCCGTCGATCGTCACCGAGGTTTCGGCGACGTTGGTGGACAGGATGACCTTGCGGCGCTCGCCGAGCTTTCGCGGGGCGACCGCATGTCGCTGCTCGCTAAGCGGCAAGTCGCCGTGCAGCGGCAGCACCGCAAGATCGAGCTGCGCCGCAAGCTCCGTCAGATCCTCCTGACAGCGGCGGATCTCCGCCCCGCCCGGAAGGAAGACCAGGATGTCGCCATGGGAACCGCTTGTGGCCGGTTCATTCGCTTCGCTGACAATGAGCTCGCGCAGCGCCTGCCGCACCTGCTTGCTGAGCGGATCGGCGCTCGGCTGCGCCTTGTGCGTAACGCTCACCTCGAAGCTCCGCCCCTGGCTGCGCACCACCGGACAGTTGTCGAGAAACGCCGCCACCTGCGCCGAGGCCAGCGTCGCCGACATCACGATGATCCGCAGATCCGGACGCTCGCCTTGCTGCAGCCGCCGGAGCAGCGCCAGGGCCAGATCCGCCTGGAGGTGCCGCTCATGAAACTCATCCAGCACCACCGCCCGCACCCCCCGCAGCAGCGGATTGCTCAACAGCTGGCGCAGCAGCACGCCCTCGGTGACATAGCGCAGCCGGGTCTTTTCGCCGCAGATGCTGTCAAAGCGCAGCTGCACCCCGACCGTGCCGCCCAGCGCCTCCCCGCGCTCCTCGGCGACCCGCGCCGCCGACAGGTGCGCCGCCAGCCGGCGCGGCTCCAGCACCACGACATCGCCGTCGGGCCACAGATCGAGCAGGGCAGGGGGCACGCGCGTCGTCTTGCCGGCACCCGGCGCCGCTTCGATCACCAGGCACGGGTGTGCAAGCACGTGCGCGGCAATCTCCGGCAGGAGGGGATCGATGGGAAGCGTGGGGACGGGCGGTCGCTGGACCATGCGGGAAGCACCTCGGCGCGCTACGAGCCGGAGCGCGGGCGCCCATCATAGTCAAACCCGCCGCGGCCGCGACGCTTATCCTCGTTGGCAGTTCGGGCGGCGGCGGGCTTAGGGAGTCGCGGGCATGCCGCCCTTGCGCGGATCGGAGGCGGCGCTGCACACCGGACGCTCCTGCGGCGGCGGGCTGTCGGCGGTCAGCGACACCGGACCCTTGGCCGGCGGCGCCGGGGTCGGCGTCCGGCGCAGGGCGACTTGGACCGCGGTCTCAAGCGGGGAGGAAGTCATCACCAGCTTATGCCCGCGCCGGCGCAGCCCCTCGATCACGTCAGCGGGTAGCTCCGGTTCGACCAGGACCGTTTCGGGAATGAACTGCGCATGGACGCGCGGCGAACCGACCGCGGCTTCGACGTTCATGTGAAAGTCGATCACGTTGATGACCGTCTGCACCACCCCGGTGACGATCGTAGGTCCGCCGGAGCCGCCGGCGCACAGCAGCGTACCGTCCGGTCCCACGGCGATAAGCGGCGTCATGCTGGAGGCGGGACGCTTTCCCGCCGCCACCGCGTTGTTGGCATCCCCCACGAGATTGAAGGCGTTGGGAACGCTCGGCTGCGCCGCGAAGTCGTCCATCTGGTCATTGAGGATGATGCCGGTGTTGCCGGCGATGACGTGCGCTCCGAACGACAGGTTCACCGTGGTTGTCAGCGCCGCGACGTTGCCCTCCTTGTCGATGACGCAGATGTGCGAGGTCCCGTGATCGTTGGGCGCGGACACCGGCTTGTTGCCGCCGGGCCGCCCATAGCTTGCCGCCGGCAGCACCCGGTCGGGGGACAGCTGCGCGGCGCGCGCCTTGGCGTAGTCGGCGCTGCTGAGCTCCGCGAGCGGAATCTGCACGAAGGCCGGGTCGCCAAGGAGCTTGGCGCGATCCGCGAAGGCGTGTTTGAAGGACTCGATGATCTCATGCAGCGTCGCCGAAGCCGCCGGCCCTTCACGCAGCGGCGGACGGGCGTTGAGGATCTGCAGCGCCTCCAGGGCGGTGACGCCTCCGGCGGGCGGCGGTACGACGTAGATCCGGTAGTCGCGGTAGCTCCCCTCCAGCGGCTTGCGCACCACCGGCTTGTACCCGCGCAGGTCCGCCGCGGTGAGAATGCCGCCGTGCTGCTGCACCGCCTGCAGGATTTGGCCGCCGATGCTGCCCGGTTCTTCGCGGTAAAACGCCGCAAAGCCGCTGCGGCCCAGCGTCTCCAGCGTCGCCGCGAGCTCCGGCCGGCGAAGCAGCTGGCCGCGGGCCAGTGGCTGTCCGCCGGGTGCCAGGAGCGCCCGCAGCGGGCTTTCGGGAGGAAGCTTGGGCGTGACGACGCCGGCGCTGCGGCTCAGGTGCCGGCCGACTGGGAAGCCGTCGCGCGCCAGTCGCAGGGCCGGGGCCACCACCTGGGCTGCGGAGAGGCTGCCGTGCTCGCGCAGCGCCTGGGCGAACCCGGCCGCTTCGCCGGGAATGCCGATGGCCAGGCCGCCGTGGCGGGAGCGCTCGGGATCGGCCTTGCCAGTGCGCGTGTCGATGAACATGTCGGCGCGGGCGCGCTGCGGCGCGGTCTCTCGGAAGTCGAGGGCATGGACGCTGCCGTCCTTTTTCCGCACGAGCAGAAATCCGCCGCCGCCCAGGCCCGAACCCGCCGGCTGGACCACCCCCAGCGCGAGCGCCGTGGCGATGGCCGCATCGACGGCGTTTCCCCCTTGGGCAAGGATGTCGGCCCCGGCGCGCGAGGCCAGCTCATGATCGGCGGCGACGGTGCCGCTGGGACTGCTGAGCGGCTCGCGGTACGCCGCCTGTCCGGGGGCGGCAAGCCAAAGCGTCGCGCCCATCGCTCCCAGAACGACCGCGGCGACGAGCCTGCGGTCTGCCGACGGTCGACAGTGCTGTGCGCTCGGTACGCTCGGTACGCGGCCGTGCCGCCGCTGCGCAGCAGGCTCGGAACCTGCCGGTTGGGGTTCCGTCCCGGGAGACGCCTCAGGTAATTTCCGGTGCGACATGTGGCACCACAGTAGTTGTGCTGCGAGTCGCTTCAGCGAAAAAGTAGAGGTCATGATATTGTTTTTCCATCATCTCTATAAGACTGCACAAGGACCGAGGACCCATTAGCACCAAGCACAGCAAGAAAGCGCCTTTTGTAGCGTACGCCAGCTAGTGCAGCGAGGGGCTAGTTTTATGGGTGTGGCAGGTTTAGTGAATGGGTCGAGCAAATTGGCCAGCTGATTCGGGTCAAGCTAACCAGCGGAGAAGCGATGTCGGTGCCTGAGAATCCCAAACAGACCAAGAACCCCATCACGCTGAAGATCAAGTTCAAGAGCAGCAGCCTCGAGCAGTTTATTGAGCGCTACTCGGTTGATGTCAGCAAGAGCGGGATCTTCATCCGCACCAAAGAGCCGTTGGCCGTCGGCACTCAGCTGCGCTTCGAGTTCCAGCTGCAAGACGGCAACGCGCTGCTCAGCGGCGAAGGCACCGTGGTCTGGAACCGCGCCGCCGACCCCAGTCGCAGCAGCGTCGCGCCGGGCATGGGTGTGCGCTTCGATAAGCTTTCCTCCGACAGTCAGAAGGTGCTGGATCGCATCCTCAGCGAAAAGGCGCGGCGGCCCGACAGCAACTTGGAGTCGCGCTTCGACGCCGGTTTCCGCGCCGCCGCCGCCGAGGCCAGCGTCCCCATCCAGAGTCAGCAGACCCCCAAGGGCGACAACGGCAGCTTCGGCGATGAGCCGACCCGCGCCATGCCGGCGGATCAGGTGACCAAGCTCGCCGCGGCGGCGATGCAGGAAGAGGAGATGCCGACCAAGCACTCGCCTCCGGATCTGACCGACGAGGTCCGGCGCGCAGTCGGCGCCGCCGCCGAGAGCGTCAAGCAGATGGCGCCCATGACGCCGATGACCGCCCAGACCGCGCCCGCGGGTCCGGCGGCCGGGCTGAGCCGGACCCTGCTCGGGCAGGGCTTCGTGAACCCGCGTCCGGCGCCGTCTGGAGGAAAGGACGCGCCGAGCGTGCCGGGCGGCAGCTCCCGCGACGCCCCCTCGATCGAGGTCGTGCGCAAAGAAGCATCGCAGCCGCTGAACGTGCCGTCCCGCAATGACGGCGGGCAGGCCGACTCGGCCAAGACCCCGACCGCCTCAGCGGACGAGCAGCGCGCCCGAATCGCCGACAGCAACCGCACGCCGTCGGGGCCCAGCAAGTCCGGCCGCGACGCTCCGTCCATCCCGCCGACCGCCTCGCCACCGCCGATGAGCAAGACGCCGGATCCGGTGAGCAGGCCGCCCGAG
>CALFML010000531.1 GCA_937879845.1 uncultured Myxococcales bacterium | reverse complement strand
AGCACCACGGCCTTGAGCCCCGAGCCGCAGACCTTGTTCACCGTCTGACACGGCACCTGATTCCCCACCCCCGCCTTGATCGCCGCCTGCCGCGCCGGCGCCTGGCCCAGGCCCGCCTGCAGCACGCAGCCCATCGTCACCTCGCCCACGTCCGCCGCCGCCACCCCCGCCCGCGCCAGCGCTTCCTTGATGGCAATGGCCCCGAGCTCCGGGGCGCTCACCGCCGCAAGCTCCCCCGCGAAGCTCCCGATCGGAGTCCGCGCCGCGCCGACAATCACCACCTCACGCACCGCGGCCCCGCTCGGGCCCGCATCTTTAGCAGCAGACATGAACACTCCTTCCCTGAGTTACCTACCTTGACCCAGCTGCACCGACTCTCCCGCCCCGCGGGCATCGACGACAACCATGTCGGACCTTGCCAGAAGATGCCGCAGAGGGCAAGCCGGGCCTGCGACAATCCGAAAGCCCCTGGCTGCGGCCCGCGCGCAGGCACTGAAAACGAAACGACCCTACTCCACCAAGCGCCGCCTTTTGTAAGTACTCATCTGTCGGACGTGATAGATGGGCCGGCATGTTCAAGAGTGGTTTAACCATTCGCTTTTCGATGACTGAAACATGCGAAGCGAGTGCCATTGTCACCATCGGACGGCTGGTCTTGGCAGCGCTGCTGCTTGGCTCGGCACAGCTCCCCGCCCGCGGCGATACGCCGACGGTCTCACCAGTGCGGCGCCTGCCGAACCTACCTCTGGGCAGTCGCTGTTTCGGGACGCTCCCCTGTGCGGCCAGCGGTGACTACGGCGTCCACTTGCGCGCCCTCGGCGTGCTCGCCCTGGATGAAAACCAAAAGCTCATCGGCGGACGATTCGAGCCGGGACTGATGCTCTCAGCGATGGCGGTCGGCGAGTGCGGTGTATCGTTCCCGCTGCGCTTCTATGAGCTGGGCCTGCCCGTGCCCGAGCGTGTCCGACTGTTCTGCAAAGCGTCTTTGCCCAAGGGCCTCCTGCCTACAAGCCGCGGTGCTGCGTTTGTCTCCTTGAACCTGGCCAGTGGTCCTTTCGCGGAAGCCCAAGCGCTTTCGGGTCCCCGCTCAACGACGGTGGATGTCGGTGCCGCGCTAGGTGGTGATGTGCTCAAGCTCCTGCGCCTGGGCACGGCTGCGTGGGCAACTCTAGGCGAAAGGCAGCCAGAGCTCCATGCGGGTGCAGAGCTCTTGTTGCGTACCGATTTCGCGACGCTGTTTGCGCAGGTTCAGTTTGAAAACCGAGTGGGCTGCGGGCAGAACGAGCCGCTGTGCGACTGGGGGCTCCTAGGCCTTTTGGGCATGTCCGTATCGGTCGATGCGGCTCCGACGGGTACCTATGTCGGGCTCGGACGAGGACAAGCGCAGCCGTGGATGGTCGTCGCGCTCCACGGCGGAGTGACCTACGACGTAGCGGTTCGCAAGCGAGTCGGAGATGGTCATCAAGCCGTGGAACATTGGTGGCTCAAGCATCTGTATTCCTACCGCTACCGGCTGCACCTGCAGAAGCTCGGCTACCGCGATCCCATCGTCAACGCGCGCGGCGGTATCGACGAAGACGATGGCAGTGCGCTGATCGGTTGGCTCGGACAACCCCACCCGACGATGCCCGGCTATATCCTCAGCTGGGACGGGCTGCCGGTCCGCGTCGGCAGCCACGTCTACATCCGTGAAGACTGGCCCCTTGTCGCCTCAGAGGATTTCCCCGGCTGGGTGCTGACGTATCTTCCACAGCTCAAGTTGCAGCAGCTAGGCCAACCGGGCGGTTTCGCACCGCTTGACGACGGATACTTCAACCGCCTGCAGGGAGTGCGTGAGGAGGAAGAGCGCCGACTGCGCGACGCGATGCGCAGTGTGCCCACCCCATGGCTCAAAGCGGGACTCAACGCCCTGGCCCAAGTCGGCACCGCGCCCATCCTGCTGCTGCTGTCGGGATCGAGCGCCAAAACGCCCAGCTATCGCGAAGCGCTACGGCAGACCCGCCTTGTGCCGTATCGGGCCGGACAAGAAGAGCAAAAGGGGGAGAGCGCAGAAGCGATCCTAGGCCTCTATGGCTCGATGGGGGCGCCTCTGGCAGGTGCGACAGCGAGTGCGCTCATTTCAGCAACCGCAAGAGAGCTTGCGGGAGCCGCGACGGTGCTGCGCTCGACTGTGGGCGCCGCGGAAGTGGCTTCCGGGCTCAGGCGCCTCACCCCGCGACTGAACCCGCTGAACTATCGATGGGAGCTGCGTGGTCTCGGCAGCAACTATGCCAACACTCGACTGCGCTATACCGCTCCAGCCAGCCTCATAGGGGATGCCACCGAAACGGAGGCGCTTCTAGGCGAGGCAGCAACCGCTGCGCCCAACCACTTGCCCGATGCCGGGCCGCCGCACGGGAATCTAGTTGACGACCGTCCGGCGACTCTTTACATGAAGACCGATGGTGATAAAAACCTGCTCAAGTGGGGAGTTACTCGCCACCAAGACCCGCGCAAGCGCTACACGAAAAAACAGATCGGCGATGGCGAGGTTCGTAGCCTTGAACAAGGTCCGCGCAAAGAAATGTTGCAGAAAGAACGAGTGCTCGTAGAAACCAATCCCGGTCCAGACAACCATGAGCCGTGGGCCGGCAAGCAGCAGAAATGACTGAGTATCCATAATGCAAGACCAACCGACGGTGACCCTGGGAGTGCAGTCAGGCGGTGCCCGCGCCGGCGAGCGGATGGAGCCGCACTTTTATCCCCTGCGAAAGCTACTTCAGGCGCACTGCCAAGGACCCTACAGCCCTGATATCGATGAGTTCTCGTTAATCCTACGGATCGATGGCGATATCGACCGCTGGGAGCAGGAAGGCTGTGACCGCATGCGCCGCAACAAGAAGGAGCGCTACATAACCATCGACATTTACGTCCCCCGGCAGCGCTGGGATGGGGTCAACGGTCTGGAGATTCGCCAATATCTCACAGCGTGCGTCGAAGAGGCTTTTCGAAGAATGCTCGATAAGCTCCAGCGAGACAAGACGACGGTCGATGGAACCGCGCTGCTAGACGACTTTGCCATCGTCCGGAAGCAATACTTGTCGCAGCTAGCGGTAGCCGCTTCGCCTTGAATGGCAACGCGGCGGCCGGCCGGCGATGGACGCCAGACCGGGCGTCAGGTTGACACCACGCTGACAACCAAGCGGCACGGTGTGCCCGTCGTGGACAGCATGTAAACGCCGGACGTGCACAGTCGCCGATGGTCGGTTGGCGGCAGGTCGAGCGTTATTGCCAGGCCGTTTTTTGGAGGGTGTTCATGTCTGCTCTTCCCCGCATCGCCAAAGCCCCCACGGGACAGGGCGCCCCCGCTCGCAGCCAGCGCGAGGGCGTCCCTGCGGAGCCGGCGGCGCTCGCCATCCCGCCGCCGATTCCGACGGCAAAGGCAACCCTGGAGCAGATGCGAGCCTCGCTGGAGCGAGGAATCGCGCAAGCCCGCGCCGGTTTGACCGAAGACCTCGACGTGGTGCAAGCCCGGATGCGCGCCAAGTTTCGGAAACGCGAGAGTGCTCCGTTCCAGTTCATAGAAGCTCGGGATGATGGAGCTTCAGCCACTCCCGCACATGCAGAAGGAGCTGACTCGCATGCCGCAAGCAATCGTCGGTCATCGAACGGCTGACGACATCTCCCGAAGCACGCGACGGCGGTAGTCCGAAAACAGGACGGAGATCAACGACATGAGGGGAGACTCCGGCTGCTGCCAGAATGGCAACATTTGTGGCCTAATAGGCAACAAGTGGCAACCCGTTTCTGTGGCTCCCTCGTCATCATCCAGTGCCAGGGAACACTGAATCGCGGAGCGGCGGCGGCGCGCGCTTCTTCCCGACCAAGGCGTCACCTCGTTTTTCATCCACTTCTGGTTCGAAAAATAGGCCGCCCCCCAATTTTCGGACCTTCTTCCACCTCCCCTACCAAGGCGTCACCTTGTTTTTCAGCTGGATCTACCTCCGAAAATTGGTCGACCCCTATTTTTCGGACCTTCTTCCACCTTCCCAAGCGAGGTGACGCCTTGGTAGGGGAGGTGGATCCAGGTCCGAAAATGGGTCGCTCTCCTCGGGCCGGGGCTGAACGGACCTCGCCCAGCGGCGTGATGGGTCCCGGGCCGGCGCACCGGTGGCTTGCGGCCGGTGCCGATGTCGCCGCTCCGGGGTAGCCACCTTCTGACCGTCGTGGTACCAATCAGGCATGTCTGAGTCATCCCCGCCGCCGAAGACGGACACTGCCCCGGCGGTCACTGACGCGCTATCTACGAACTCAGCGCAGTCCACGGAGGCTGTTCATTTCAATAAATGGGAGCCCCTGGGTGGGCCGGTCACGCTGACCCTGTCGCCGCGGCGCACGGTGCTGGTGGGACGCAACGGCAGCGGCAAGTCGTTGCTGCTGGAGGGGCTATTCGGTGCGGGAGATAGCCCCGTGAATCCCTCATTGCGAGAAAGCTATCCATCTGATTGTACGTGGGATATCCAAATGTCCGATGGGAAATTATTACATTATCAGTATCAGTTTGAGTCGGTTCTTGCCGCAGATCGTGAAAAGTCTGAGCCGGTCCATAGCTGGACCGAAAAGTGCTGGAAAGACAATGTCGAAACTCCACTGTGGTCCGCCCGCGATGGCATCCTACGCTTTTATAGCGGAGAGCAGATTTCGATCGCACCAGATCAAAGCCCCCTTGGACTACAAACTTTATCCAAAAAAACACAGATGGAGTCAGCTTATCATCGCTTTCTTCGGAAGTACTTCGCTGGATATGTGCGCCTAACCTCATGGACGCCGAGGATTAGTTTTCAGCGAAAAGATGTCTTTTCAAGCACCTACCTGCCCCTAGTTGCAGGACCTGATTCTTATTTGGAGATAATCGTAAGAGACCTATACATCATATGGAATGACAGCCAGGATC
>CALFML010000530.1 GCA_937879845.1 uncultured Myxococcales bacterium | reverse complement strand
GGATGAGTTCTGGGATAAGGCCGAAGCGCAGATGCTGAACGCTGCGCGTGCCGCAGGATCTCGATGGCCTCGATATCGCCTTGCCCGGCCCGCGCCATCCCTTCGATGATGAACCGATTCACCGAGCTGCCGATTCCGAACGCGAACAAGTTCGCCTTTCCCAGCGAGCTGCGGATGAGTGAAAACGCTTCCTTTTCCACGTCTACGTACCCGTCCGTGACGACCACGACGGTCCGCGAAGCCTCAGGGGTCCGCGGTAGCGAAAGCGCCCGCTGCAGCGCCGGCAGGAGCTCCGTGCCATCGCCGCTGACCCATGAATCGGTGTAGCGCAGCGCTCTTTTCACATTCTCCGGGGTCGCCGCCAAAGAGGCGGGAGAGAGCAGGGCGCTGCCGCCGGAAAAGCTCAAGATGTTAAACGAGTCCGTCGGCCGCAGCCCGGTGAACAGCCGCCGCATGAGCTGCTTGCTGACCTCCAGCGGAAAGCCATGCATCGAGCCGGATACATCGACGATAAAGATATACTCGCGCGGGACGATGGCTTGCGGCTCGATGCGCCGCGGCGGCTCCATCATGAGGAGAAAGTGATTCTCGTGCTCGCCGGGATCTAGCAGCAAGCCGCTCTCGATTTGGTTTCCTTCCAGGGAATAGCGCAAGATGAAGTCGCGGTCGCCGGCTTCGCTGCTCGGTGGCAGCGTGACCTCGGCTGCGGCCGGCTGCTCCTTTGCGATCCGTACCGCGGGGTGGCTCGGCGCCTGTACGGACTGGATGGGGATGCCGCTGTGAAGGGCGGCGTGGAGTCCGAACGTAGGCGCCGCGCTGCTTGCCGGCGGCGGGGCAGGGGGCGCAAGGGCCGCTCCATCTGTGGATTCAGGCAGCGCGGGCTTCTTGGTGTAGCGGGGGCCGACCGTGGTGGGATAGACGAACTCGTAGACGTGCTTGTCGGGAACGAGCAGCTCGACGTAACAAAGCTCCACCCGGATCTCATCGCCTGGCAGGATGTTCGCTACGTTCATCTGGAAGATGTTCGGGCGCTGCTGCTCCAGCAGCGAGGCGGTGCGTCCCTGAGCGCGGGCCTGCTGATATTCGCGGCGGGCGGCGCCGCGTTCGCGGATCTGCGCCTCTATGACTCGGGGGCCGACGGTCATTTTCACCGCGCGCACCGCGGCGCGGGTCGATGCTGGGAACAGATACACCGCTTCCAGCTTCTGCGTCCCTTGATTTTTGTAGGTCTGCGCGACATGTACTTCGGCCAGGGCGCCGCCGATGTAGACCTCCGCCTGCGTGCTCTTGAGCGGCAGCAGCGCCCCGGCGCTGTCATCGCCATCGACGAAGAAATATGGCGAGAGGGTGCGGTCGGCGCTCTGTCCGGTGGGCAGGCTGGCCGCGGCGGCGACGGCCAGCTGCTGCCAGCGGGCCGCCTCTTCCGCGCTGGGCGCCGGCGCATTGTCCGCGGCTGCTTCCGTGCCGCCCGCGGGACCTTGTTGCTCGTCCGGCATGGAGACGATGCCGCAGGCGCAAAACAGAATCGAAAACGCAAATATCAGATCACGTCCAGGCCGCGCACGATGAACGCGCATAGCGAAGCCTCCTGCTGCCGCATCGGGACCGATCGGAATCGGCCCAAGCCAACTGCTCAATGCCCGCTAGCCGGCGTGGCTATGGGTCATTCGATAGACAACAAGGCGCGGCAAGAGTTCCCGCGTAATCGGCGGGCCTGCTCTTTTCCGCCGCGTACTGGCCCGCTCCTCACCGCAGGTCGTGATCTACCTGGATGAAGCAGCGGGCGGCGCGATCAGCCCATGCAGAAGCAGTTTAGCTTGTTGCCGTCCAGATCGCGGAAGTAGCCGGCGTAGAAGCTGCCGCCGCGCAGGCCGGGCGCTCCTTCATCCGTGCCGCCGAGCTCGATCGCTTTTTTGTAAAACGCATCGACCTTGGCCGGGCTGTCGACCGCGATGGCGACCATGTTGCCGTTGCCGATCGTCGCCGGCTGGCCGTCGAAGGGCTTGATGACGCCGAGCGAAGGCTTGTCCGGACTCACGGCCCAGGCGACAAAGCGCTCCATCTCCATGAACCGCTTGGCTCCGAGCTCGCCAAGGAGCGCGTCATAGAAGGCCGCCGCGCGCTGAAGGTTGTTGGTTCCAAGCGTCACATATCCGATCATTTTGCGCTCCTTTGCATGGACGAACCGCGGTTTCCCATCGCTGGGCCAGGGGCACCCTCACACAATCCGCGGTCCGTTGGCAACGCTGATCTTGTAGCGATGTCAGCCGTTTTGCTGCGCGGTCTGTCCGTGTCCGGCCGCGGCGCGCGCGTGCCCGGGCAAGCGCTGCGCACGACTGCAAGGTATGCAAAGTACGGATAGCTGAGCCGGCATGCGACACCGGAGAGCGATGCAGGTGGACGCCGGGCCGCCGGGCTGCATCCGCTGTGGCCGGCCGGCCGGTGTCCGCAGGCCCGGGGCCGCGCTCGCCGTCGCCAGCGTCGCCAGCGTCGCCAGCGTTGTCCGAATCGACAATATCACCGGCGCCGCCCGGGCATCGCGACGGGATCTACAGGAGCTGCAATAGCTGCGCTAGCTCGTGCGAACTCGGCGCAAGGTCGAAGAACCGCTCTTACAAGCTCGCGTTGAGTCTGTTAATATTACAGCTGGAATGTTCTTTGTTCACGCCGTAACCCGATTCCCGGAGTCCGGTGCCAAAGCACGCTAGCTCGATTCCCATGGCGAGCCCCCCGCGCTCTCAGACGACCTTTATTGTGGCCGGCGAGGTCTGCGTGCTCGCCGAGCCGGCGACGTTGGTCACCGTACTGGGCTCCTGCGTTGCGGTGTGCCTGTGGTCGGCGGAGGCGCGCGTCGGCGGCATCAACCACTACCTGGTCCCGCGCTCGCTGCCCAGCGACCAGAACTACCTCGGCGGTGATCGTGCCATCGCGACGCTCATCGACCAGATGCTGAGCCAGCTCAGTAGTCCGCCGCCGAGCCGAGTCCCCGTCCAGTCCCCCAATCAGCGCGGCAGCCGGCCGCCGCAGTGGCCGATCCTGCGGGCGCCCGCCGCCAACATCCATCGCCGCCAGCTGATCGCCAAGGTGTTCGGTGGCGCCCACACCGGCCAGCATGGCTGGAACGGCGGCGCGGAGAACATCCTCATGGCGTGGGCCGAGCTGCGCAAGGCCGGCATTCCCATCGTCGCCGCCGATGTCGGCGGAACCGACAGCCGGCGGATCAGCTTCAACGTCGCCACGGGGCAGGTGCAGGTGCAGCGCATGAGCGCCGTGGGCTCGCCCGGCTCGCGCGAGGACCACCGATGAGCCTCCTCCGCCTGCCGCCGCGGCTCGTCATCGCCGAGGCACTCGCCTTCCGCGACCTTCTGATCGAGCACCTGGCCGGTACCGCCGGCGAGGTGCAGCTCGACGGCGCGGCGGTGGAGGAGCTTGACACCGCCGGCATGCAGCTGCTCCTTTCGGCGGCGCACACCGCCAACGCCTCGCACCGCTCGCTGCGGCTTTTGCACTGCTCGCCGGCGATGCGCCGCATCTTGGAGCTCACCGGGGTGGCCAGCCGCCTCGGCGTCTCTGCTGCGTCCGGGCCTGAGGACCTGGCATGAGGGCGGAGCAGAAAGAGGCGTTTCAGCTGGAACTCCTCGACCTGGTCCGCGCGCTGGAGGCCGGACTGCTGGTGCTGGAGGAGAGCGCCGACGGCGAACGCATCGCCGAGCTTTTCCGCCACGCCCACAACATCAAGTCCGCCGCCGCCATGCTCGGCCTGTCGCGGGCCAGCGCCGTGGCCCATCAGATGGAGACGGTGCTGGAGGAGGTGCGCGGCGGGCAGCGCAAGACCACGGCGGCGACCATCTCGCAGCTGCTCGGGGATGTGGACGCGCTGCTGGAGCTGCTCTCCGGTCCGAGCGGGGCGGGCGCGGCGCCGCCGCCCGCGGAAGCCAGCGCCCAGACCGTCCGTCACGTTCAGATCAGCTTGCGGCTCCTGCCCGATTCGCTGCGCCACGCGCTGGATCCGGTTGTGCTGCTCGCCGCCGCGGCAGAGCTCGGGCGCGTCGTGTCGGCGACGACCACCGACCGCAAGCTGCCCAGCCTGTTCGAACTCGATCCGCTGCAGCTCTATCTGGAGTTTGAGCTTGTGCTGGAGACCGCGGCCAGCGATCGTGAGCTCCAGGCGCTGTTCCTGTTCGCCGAGGGCGCCGGCGACATCGTGCTGCGCGAGCTTGCGCCGCCTCTGCCGGAGGAGCCGCGCGAGCCTTCGGCGCTCGACCGCACGACCCAGACGCTGCTCGTCAGCGTGCGCCGGGTCGATGCGCTGGTCGAGCTGGCGGCCGAGCTCTCCACCGCCACTGCGCAGCTGGAGCAGCTCAGCGATGAGCGCGGCACAAGCGATGAGATCCGCATCCACACCCTGGGCAGCAGCATCCGCCAGCTCGCCAGCCGCATCCATGAGGCGGCGCTGGCCATTCGGCTCGTGCCGGTGGCGCCGACGTTCATGCTGCTGCGCCGCTACGTGCGCGATCAGGCGCTGCGCCTTGGCAAGTCGGTGGAGATGGTGATCCACGGCGAGCAGACCGAGGTCGATAAGATCGTCGCCGAGAGGCTCTTCGATCCGCTCAAGCACCTTATCCGCAACGCGCTCGACCACGGCATCGAAACGCCGGCGGAGCGGGAAGCCAAGGGCAAGCCGAGCCGCGGGCGCCTGGTCCTGGAGGCGCGGCAGGAGCACGGCCGCGTCGTGCTGGATGTGCGCGATGACGGCCGCGGCCTGGATCTGGAGCGCATCCGTCAGACTGCGCGGACGCGCGGCCTGCTGGCATTCGATGAGGAGCTGGATGACGCCGAAGCATCCGCGCTCATTTTTTTGCCGGGCTTTTCCACCGCCAGCCAGATCGGCGAGCTGTCCGGCCGCGGCGTCGGTCTGGATGTCGTCAACCGCA
>CALFML010000529.1 GCA_937879845.1 uncultured Myxococcales bacterium | reverse complement strand
AGTAGTCGCGGCGCAGCGCGGCCATCCACTCCTGCACCAGGCGCTCGACGGCGGTCGTGGTGAAGCGGTAAGGGCTCGGCATCTCGCCCCAGACCAGGAGGCCCAGGCGGTCGCAGTAATAGAGCCAGCGCGGGTCCTCCAGCTTCTGGTGCTTGCGGACTGCGTTGAAGCCGAGCTCCTTGGCCAGCTCGACATCGCGGCGCAACGCCTCCGCATTCGGCGGCGCAAGCAAGGTGTCTGGCCAGTACCCCTGATCCAGCACCATGCGCAGGTAATATGGTTTCCCGTTCAAGATAAAACGGCTGCCCTGGGTCCCGACGGAGCGCAGCGCAGTGTAGCTGTGCAGGCGATCCAGGCACCGCTCGCCGCGCCACAGCTCGACCACGGCATCGAGGAGCACCGGGTTCTCCGGGCTCCATAGCAGGCGGTTGCGGTAGTCGTCGATGCCGGGGTCGGACAAAGCGATGCGGCGCCCGAGCTCGGCGTGGGTCACGCCGTAGCGATCGTCGGCCAGCACCTCGCTGCCGCGGTATAATCGGACTCGCAGCTCGCAGCCCGGGGACAGCGGGCCGGCCAGGCTCACATCCAGGCCGATGCCCCAGTTCTCGACGTGCGGCGTCCAGCGGAGCTGATCGATTCGCAGCGCCGGCACCGGCTCCAGCCATACGCTCTGCCAGATGCCGGTCGTGCGCGGGTACCAGATCTCATGCGGCTCCTGTTGCCAGTCTTGCTTGCCGCGCGGTTTGGCCAAGTCCAGTGGATCATCGCCAGCCCGCACCACGAGCTCCACTTCATGGGCGTCCCCCAGCGCGTTGGTGATATCGGCGTAAAAAGGCGTGTGGCCGCCGCAGTGTTCGACGACCACTTGATCATTGCACCAGACCTTGGCGGCATAATCGACTGCGCCGAAGTGCAGCAGCAGCCGCTCCGTCCGCTCGCTGGCGAGCAGCTTCACCCGGCACCGATACCATACGACCAAGTGGAAACCGGGATCGCCGATGCCGCTGGCCGGGCTCTCGGGAGGAAAGGGAACGCGAATGGTGCGGTCGAACCTGACTTCGGCCGGATGCTGGAAGGCGGCGGCATCATCCAGCGCGAACTCCCAGAGTCCATCGAGCAGGCGCCAGCCCGCACGCGCCATCTGCGGGCGAGGATGCAGCGGGGAGCGATCGGAAGGTATGTCGAGACGCAAAAGAGGCTCCGGTTTTTCTGCTGCAGTCGGACCGTGGCTGGGTTCATGCGGCTGCGGCATAGGCGGCTCGGGATGGGTCAAGCAGGCGCTCGGGGCGCTGCCACCAGCCGGGGCTGGTCAGCAGCGGGTGGCTTAGCTCCGGGCGCACCTGCAAAAGCTGCACGAGCCGCGCCAGCGAGGTCGGGCGGCGCTGCCCGTCGTGAATATTGAAGACGCCGGGCTCATAGTGGCCGCGATCGCAGGTGACCAGGCTGTCCCAATCGTAGCTGCCGAGCAGCGACCACGCCGTCACCGCGCGCACCGGCACCCCGGCCGCATGGGCAGCCCGCGCAGCCTGCCACTGCTGATAGAGCCAGCGCAGCTGCTCCGCGCGCGTACAGCCGAGGTGGACCTCCGTAACGGCGACCGGGAGGCGGTAGCGCTCATAGGTCTGGGTCAGCAGCTGGCGCAGGCCGATAAGACCGCTTTGGCAGACTCGCGCCGCTTCGACATCGGCATAGTGATGGCGCCCGTTGCCGCCGTGCGTATGCCGCGGATAGGCGGCCAGATCCTCATCCAAGAAGCGCTCGCTGGTGACGTAGTAGTTGATGCCGATGAGGTCCGGCGGCATGGCGTTGTCGGCGAAAAAGAGTAGCTCGTCGGCGCTGATTCCTAGCCAGCGCAGGTAGTTCCACAGCGGATGGCTGCTATCGACTCGTCCGCACAATAAGTCCAGCGATAGAAAGCGGCGCTGGTTCTCAAAGGCTGCCTGATAGGCGAGCAGCGGCGTGCTGCGGGTCTCACCCATGTCCTCGGTCTGCACGAGCTGCGCCGCCGGGTTGACGGCGCGAATGGCCTGCATGGCGCAGATCGTGGCACGGCACTGGAGCAAAAGCGCCCGCATGCAGCTCAGGTCATCGCGGATGTGGGGATACCAGTGGCCGTACAGGGCGCTGAAGCGGGCGGTGGTCAGCGGCTCGTTGATAGGCGTGTAGGCATCGATCCAGGGGTAGCGCCGCGCGACGGACTGGGCGTAAGCAGCCAGCTTGCCGGGCAACTCCGGATCGAGCAGGCTCGTGTGCGCGGGACCGCTCCCATGATGCACAAGGCCGACGATCGGCCGTATTCCCAGACCGCGCAGCCTGGCCAGCTGGCGGTCGGGAAACGTCCAGTCGGCATGCCGGGGCTCACCCGGCATCGTGCGCTCCCATAGGATCGGGTAGCGCAGCACGCGCAGACCCAGCGCGGCGAAGCTGTCCAGATCATCGCTGCGCCGGGTGTGGCCGGAGCGTTCCATCTGATCGAGATAGCGATCCCCGACCCGGTTGAGCGTGCACTCCAGCCCGCCCCACAGCTGCACGGGGGAAGCTTGCGCCGAAGCTGCGCTCATGCCGCCGCCTCTTTGAGGGTCGCAAAGGCCGCGGCCGAAGTCGTGATGCGGGGGCCGTCCTGCAAGGAGCGCAGCTTCTTGTAGAGCGTCAGCGCCTGCGCCACCACCTGGTCCATGTTGTAGTACTTATATGTCGCCAGGCGGCCGACGAAGTGGACGTCCGGGGCCTGCTCCGCCAGCGACTGATACTTCCGGTAAAGGAGCGTATTTTCCGGCCGCGGAATCGGATAGTACGGATCGCCTTCGCTGCGCGGGTACTCATAGACCAGGCTGGTCTTGCGGTGCTCCTGACCGGTGAGGGGTTTGAACTCGGTCACCCGGGTGTAGGCGTTATCGTTGGGATAGTTGACCGTGCCCACCGCCTGGAACCGGGTCTGGTTGAGTGTGACGTGCTGGAACTCCAGGGACCGGTAGGGAAGTTTGCCGTAGCAATAGTCGAAGTACGCATCGACCGGGCCCGTGTAGATCATCGTGCGGAAGGGGATGAGCCTGAGGACCTCCCGGTAGTCGGTGTTGAGCAGGACCTTGATGTTGGGATGAGCGAGCATGCGCTCGAACATCCGCGTGTAGCCGTGCAAGGGCATGGCCTGATAGGTGTCGGTGAAGTAGCGGTCGTCACGGCTCGTCCGGGTCGGGATGCGCGACGTCACCGAGGCGTCAAGCTCCGACGGGTCGAGATCCCACTGCTTGCGGGTGTAGCCGCGGAAGAACTTCTCGTACAGCTCACGGCCGACGCGGGCGACGACTACGTCTTCGCTCGTACGGACTTCGGCGACCTTTTCCGCGACGGAGCGGAAGAACTCCTCCAGCTGAAAAGAGGTCAGGTTGAGCCCGTACAGACGATTCACGGTGTCCAGGTTGATGGGAATGGGAACAAGCTGCCCGTCTACGCTGGCGAGCACCCGATGCTCATAGGGCCGCCAGGCGGTGAAGCCTGACAGGTACGCGAAGACTTCGCGGCTGTTGGTGTGGAAGATGTGCGGTCCGTAGCGGTGCACGAGCAGCCCGGACTCATCATGGAAATCGTAGGCGTTGCCGCCGATGTGCGGTCGTTTGTCGCACAAAAGGACTCGCTGGCCGGCATCGGCGGCCAGGCGTTCGGCCAGGACGCTTCCGGCAAAGCCGGCCCCGACGATCAAATAATCGAACATCACGGGGCTCCCAGCGCAGGATTCGCCTCGCGGGCGGCCGGGCTGGGCCACGACTGCATCGGGAGTAGGAGATTGGATGGAATCGCGCTCGCGCGCAGCGAATGGGTCTTCACCGCGGCCGCCTCCTTGATGAGCTGCTCCATATCGGCCCAGGTGCGATCCCAGGACAGGTTCGCCAACCAGCCATCGGCCTGGCGCTGACGCGCCGCGCCCGGCTCATGCAGGAGCCGCTCGATGGCGGCGATGAACTCCTGCGGCGTCTTGGCGATGGCGACCAGATCCATTTCGCCATAAGGACGGACCACGTCGCGGATCGGCGTGGAAACCACCGGCTTGCCCGCTGCCAGATACTCCGGCGTCTTGGTCGGACTGATGAAGCGGGTGGCCTCATTGCACGCAAAGGGCAGCAGCGCTACGTCCCAGCCGGCGATGTAGCTCGGCAGCTCGGCATAGGTCTTGGCCCCTAGCCAGTGGAGGTTGGCGGCGCGCGGCAAGGCGCCGGGATCGATCTTGACCACGGGGCCGATCATGACAAGCTGCCAGTCGGGCCGCGCCTGGGCAATGGCGGCGATCAGCTCCAGATCCATGCGCTCGTCAATCACGCCGAAGAAGCCGAGCCGCGGTCGGGCAATCTCCTTCTGATCCGCCGGCTCGGCGCAGCGGCTGCGGGCGGCGGCGAAGTGGGAGACATCGACGCTGCTCGGGAACGGGCGCACGCCGGGGTGATGCGCCCGCTTGTGTTCATATAAGCTGTGGCCGCCGGTGAAGACCAAATCGGCGCGGCCCAACAGCTCGCGCTCCAGCTGGCCCAGGAGCGGAGGCGCGCCCTTGAAGTTCGCCAGCTCGTCCATGCAGTCGTAGACCGTGACCAGGGGCTGCAGGTGGCGGGTAAACGGCAGCGCCATCGGCGTGTAGTACCAGTGAACCTGCGGCAGCCGCGCCTGACGGGCCAGCAGTACGTCCAGAAGCTGCCGCTGCAGCGCCGACGCCTGCTCCGCGCTGCAGCCATCCGGCAGGCAGGGAACGACCACGTTGACTCCGTCTTTTTGCCGCAGCGAAAGATGCGTAGGGGCTGCACCGAAGACCGGCTCCTCGATGAACAGGACGCGATGCTCGCGGGCGCAGCGGGTCAAAAGGTGCTGCGGCCGCTGAAAGACGAAATCCCAGCGCAGATGGGAGAAGCAGACGAGCTCGAAGGCGACGGACATGACACTCTCCAGGCAGAATTGGAAGGAACTTCGCTGCGGAGCGCGGCGATGCCAGGTCGGCTAAGCAAAGGACGGACCGTAGGGAAGTTTCCCAGGGCGAAAAAGCCAATAGAAACCGCGGTTTGGACCGCTGGTCCGGAAAAACTCGGCTCGCGCGTCGTAGGGGCAGGGGATAGCGGCTTCTACGTCTCAGCTACGGATTAGCGCTCTGGGCTGAGCCGCAGAGCCCAATGTGTCTATTACGCACGAGCTCTCCGTGCTCTGCTGTTGCGGCTCAGATCGGTGGGGCCAGCGATCGAAAAACAGAAGCTGCGCAGTCTTAGACTCCGTGCTGGCACGGAACATGAAGAGCCTTTGGCCTCATGCTCTCCAAAAGTGCTCCCTTCAAAGGACCGGTAGGCGCGATCGGGACGGTCCTCCAAGTCGAGTCGAGCCGGCGATGACGGCGCAAATCATTGGCTATGCCAGCTCCGTCATCTTGCTCCTTACCCTGGGCAGTCAAATCGTAAAGCAGTGGCGCAGCGGTACCAGCAAAGGCATCTCCATCGGGTTCTTCATCGGTCAGCTCGCCACCGCGGCGGGATTTACGACCTACAGTCTGCTTATCGGCAATCCGATTTTCGCCGCCACCAATGCCTGCCTGGGCGTCGCCGCGGTGGCGGGCCTGGGTATTGTCTTTTATCACCGGCGCAAAGCTCGGAGGCGCTCGCTCGGGAGGAGACGGGCGGCGTCGCTGGCTCAGGTCTGAGCGGAGCTGCGCGAACCACTTGGCCGTCTAGGCAAGGAGCATCAAACATGGCAAACAAATCCATCGCCAATGACTCCGGCGCATCCTTTTCCCTGTGGATGCATGCGCGAGTTCCCGCCTACAAGCAAGAGCTGCCCGATTCGCCCTTGGCGGTCGATGTATGCGTGATCGGGGCGGGCATCGCCGGCGTCACCGCCGCATATCTTTTGAGCAAAGAGGGGCGCAGCGTGGCCATTTTAGACGACGGACCGATCGGCGGCGGGGAGACCAGTCGTACGACCGCCCATCTGGCCAGCGCTCAGGACGACCGCTTTACCTTTCTCGAACGGCACCACGGCGCTGCGGGCACCAAGCTCGCGGCGCAGAGCCATGCCGCCGCTATCGATCGCATCGAATCGATCTGCAACAGCGAGTCCATCGACTGTGACTTTCGGCGCGTGGATGGGTATCTGTTCAATCCGCCCGATGGCGACCCGAAGTTTCTGGAGCAGGAGCAGGAGGCTGCCCAGCGCGCCGGGCTCCTCGATGCGACCCTTATTCCGCGCGCGCCGCTCTCCTGTTTCGATACCGGCCCGGCGCTGCGGTTCCCCCGGCAAGGACAGTTTGATCCGCTCCGCTATGTGCGCGGCCTCGCGGCCGTTTTGACCAAACAGGGCGGCCAGATCTACACCGGCGTCCACGCCGACAAGATCGAGGCCGGCGCGCCGGCGTGCGTGGTGACCGCGGCGGGCTCGCGGATCCAGGCCCAGTCCGTGGTGGTGGCGACCAATGCGCCCATAAGCAGTCTGGTCTCACTGCCGCTGAAGCAGGCCGCGTACCGGAGCTACGTCGTCGGTTTCATGGTTCCCAAGGGCTCCGTGGAGCCAGGTCTTTATTGGGACACCGAAGATCCCTACCACTACGTAAGGCTGGCCGAAGATTCGGCCACGAGCGATATCCTGCTCGTGGGCGGTGAGGATCACAAGACCGGCCAGGATGAGGAGGCCGATCCGCTGGCCCGGTTTGCCCGGCTTGAGGCCTGGGCGCGCGCGCGGTTCCCGATGGCGAGTGAGCTTACCCAGAAGTGGTCGGGGCAAGTGATGGAGCCGGTGGACGGCGTAGGCTTTATCGGCCGCAGTCCGGGCAGCGCCAATACGTACGTCATCACGGGCGACTCGGGCCAGGGGATGACGCATGCGACGCTCGGGGCGATGCTGGTGGCGGACCTCATCGCCGGACGTTCCAACCCGTGGGCGGCGCTTTACGATCCTTCGCGCATTCCCCTGCGGTCGGCCGGAACCTTCCTGCGTGAGAATGCCAACGTGGCGGCGCAGTACACGGCGTGGCTGCGGAGCGGCGATGTCAAATCCGCAGCGGAGATTCCGCCGGGAACGGGCGCGATCCTGCGCAAAGGGGCGCGGCTTCTGGCCGTGTATCGGGATGAGGTCGGAGTCTGCCACGCCCGCTCTGCCGCCTGCGCCCACCTGGGCGGCGTGGTGACCTGGAATGCGGTCGAAAAAACCTGGGATTGCCCATGCCATGGGGCACGCTACAGCCCCCTCGGACGGGTGATAAACGGGCCGGCAACTCATGATCTGGCCCAGGAAGAGCTGGAGCCGAGATAGGCGACCTGCGCTGCGCGATAAGGCCCACTGTAGCCTGCGTACCCCTGGGAAATTCTCTTGTGGCCAAGTCACGACTGAGGAAGCGGTCGTGAACCCGGCCGCTTCGTCGCCCCCCAAAGCGGAATCACAAACCACGAGCCGCGAATGCTCCGGCGCCGCTACTCCGTCGCTTGCTCCTTGGCGAAGCGCTCCATACCGATCCAGATCGGAAGAGCGTCGTGTAGGGAAAGAGTGTCTTCGCC
>CALFML010000528.1 GCA_937879845.1 uncultured Myxococcales bacterium | reverse complement strand
CAGCCGAAGCTGCGGTCGGGGCGGTTGAGGAACTGCTTGAGCTGCTCGCCGAGGTCGGTCTCGATGCCGGTGTCGGCCAGCGCGGTGCGGGCGGACCACAGCAAGACCGCCGCTGCCACAAGCGCGAGGAGCGGCCAGCGCGGCAGTGGAGAGCGGCGTGACGGGGGACTGGAGCGAGGCAGCGGGGTCGTGCGCATCGACTCTGGTTATATACCTGCGCGCGGCCGGCTGCACGCCTCAAAGTAGACCCGCTTTACCTGCGCCACGGCTTTGCAGATACTCAAAGGTCATGAGGCAGGGGAAAAAGTCCCGCAGGCTCACTGCGCCGACTGGGTCCGCGGCCCAAAAGACGCCGCCGCCGGGAGAAGCCGGAACGGCCGGCGCTGCCGAAAGCGGTGCGGCTGACGACTTGGCTGCCGCCGCACCGGCGGTTGGTGTTCCGGCTGATACGCGGGTCGCTCGGGCGATTTCGGAAAGTGTCACGCCCGCGAAGCCAGCGCCGACCGACCCTGCGCCGGCCAGTCCGCTGCCGCCCAGTGAAGCGCCGGCTGACACCTTGTCGCCGGCGTCCGTCATCGCCGCCAAAGCCCCCGCCGCGGCAGGTGAGCCCCCGCTGCCGAGCCCCCCCTCGCCGTCCGTAGAGGCGAAACCGAGCATCCCCGAGAAAGGCGCTATCGACGTGCAGGACGAAAAAGCCGCCAAGGATCCCAGCGCGACGGCGAGCCCGGAGCCGGGCAGCCCGAGCAAGCCTCCCGAAGGCCCGCACCGCCGGCGTCCCTCTACGCTGTCGGCAATCGGCAAGTTCATCTCCAACAACTCCAACTTCTTTTCCAGCTTCGTCATCGGCATCGCCGGCGTCTTGGCGACTTCCACCTATCAGTGCAACCAGTCCAAGCTCGCCGAGCGCCAGGCCGAATCGCAGGCGCGCATGGCGCGCGAGCAAGCCGACAACAACTGGAAGATCGAGCGCGCCAAGATCCTGTCGCAGAACCTGCAGACGCTGACCGCCCGCGGCGGCGACAGCGTCGAGCAGCGCTACGGCGTGCTGCTATCGCTGTCGCGCGGCAACATCTTGGATCCGGACGTGTCGATGTCCTACGCGCTGGAGCTCGGCCGCGATAACCCCGAGTACATGCGCAGCGTCCTTAGCAACATCGATCACAAGGACGACGCCTACTACCGCCGGCTGCTGGCCGCGTACTGGGTGACCTGCGCCAACCGCTACGGGGTGCGGGCGCCGGGGCTGGAAGCGTGCAAGCTGGATGTGCTGGACCCGCGCTCGAACGCCTTGGAACAGGTGGTCGCCGACGATCTCGAAGCGCTCCTGGCGATGCCCGATCACACCGAAGGGCCGATGGTCCTTCTGCGCGATGAGCGTGAGGTCCATGCCAACCTCCTCAAGCTCGCGGGACTGTTCGAGGAGTTCCTGCAGGATGTCTTTGAGCGCCGGCAATGGGCGACGATCGAGAAGTTCCTCAACACCTCCAAGGGGGCGCGCCTGGTCGGGGCGCTGGTGCTGGCGGTGCAGCTCGGCGCGGCGGGCGCCAACGCCGATCGGGAAGAGGAGGAGCACGCCAAGTTCAAGAAGCTGCACGCGGATCTGCAGCAATATTTCAGCTCGTTTCTCATCGGGCCGGACTGTGATCCCGACTGCCGCGCCCGCGTCGTCGGCTTCATGCTGACAAACCTCACCAAGGGGCAGACGCAGTTCGTGCCCGCTCTGCGCCTTCTGCTATCGCGGCCGCGCGCGGAGGCCGATGCGGTGATCGCCCGCCTGAGTACGCGCCTTACCTGGTGCCAGGCGGACCTGGACGATCAGCTGCTGTTGCGCGACAAGGTCCTTCTGCCGGTGCTCGCGGCGCAGCTGCAGCAGCCCAAGCCCGACAACCCCATGGTCGAGGATCTGGTCGGCCTGCTGTCGCTCATCCCCGAACCGACCGAGCCCAATGCGCAGTGGCGGACGACCCTGGACGCCCTGGCCAAGTTCACAATCGGTCGCTATCCCAAGCAGCTCGTCGACCGCCGCGCCGCCGTTTTGCAGCTGCGCCTATCCGCCGAACCGGCCAAGGGCAAAGACAAGGAAAAGGTGCCGACCCAGGCCGGCAAGCGCCACGCCAGCTTCTGCCACGTCGCCGTGCAAGACCGCGACGACTCCGAAGACGAGTAAATCGCAGCCAAACAGGCGGCAGAGCCAGCGTTTTTTCGACCTCTAGGCCGGACCGCTCCTCGCTCAGCCAGCCGCCGCGAGTTTCGCGCTTGCCATACGGGCGCAGTCTGCGGAATTATTCCGCCGCTTAGGAGCACCCGTATGCCCAGCCGATCTCGCTCGTTTCCGTCTGTAAACCTAGCTTTGGATGTCCCTGCCGGCCCCGCAACGACGCCCCTGTGCGAGTCCCGGCGGCGCGGCGCCGGGATCCGGGCGCTCGGGGCGGCCGCACTCCTTTTGGCCGCCGCCGCTTCCGGCTGCAGTCCCTATCCCGATGACGGCGAGTTCCTGGCGGGCGTGGTCTACGCCGCCAACTTCGTCAGCGGCGTCAAGCAGCTGGAGGTCATGCCGGCGGTCGGACGCGGGCAGGGCGTCGGCGCGTTTGCTCCCTATACGACGATCACGACCACTCAGGGGGCGATGAGCACCACCGCGGTGAGCGCCACCGTGGGGGCCGCATCGCCTTTTTGGACCGACGGCAAACGCAAGCCGCTCGATGTAAGCAGCGCCCAGCAGGTGTTCGTGTTCGACGGCAAGTGCGCCGCTCCCGCCGACTACCGCTATGACGAGCGCCTGGATCTCATCCGCCAGGATCTCCAGTATCCGCTGTTCGCCGACATCCCGGAGATCCTATCGACCAACGCCGGCAAGGCCGGCCGCACCGCCGGCTATAGCGCGGTCATCGAGATCATCCACCTGAGCTTCGACCCGGGCCTGCCGTGCCAGTCGATCAAGCGCTTCGCGACCGCCCAGGCGCGCATCGGCCAGGATCTCACGGAGGTGCGGCGCGAGTACCGGCTGCTCCAGATCATCGACCCGGCGATCGCGCTCCAGCCGCTGCCAGTGCAGCTCGGGTTTTACAACCAGCTGGTCGTGCCCTACCTGGATCTGGGGCCGGTGCCGCTGTCGAGCGATGGGAAGACATTCCTCACGATGCCGCTGTTTAAGGCCTACGACAAAGCCTACGACAAGGCGGCGGACAAAAAGGGCCACTTCCAATACGTCGTGCCGGGAACGGCGCTGGAGCCGCCGCAGCCGGGCGGACCGACGGCCGTGTATTCGCCGATCTGCCTGGACTACACGCTCACCATGCTTGACTCGCTGCCGCCGCCCGATGCCCGGGATCCGGTCTACCTGACGGCGAAGAAGACCGACTCGCTGTCCAGCTGCCTGGTGTGCAAGACGATCGACACCGCCGGCCACCTCAGCTGCCCGTTCGCGCAGAGCCAGGTCGCCCCGTGATGCGAAGCCGCTTGCTGCCTTGCCTTGAGGATCACGGCGCCGCGCTGCGCCGGCTTTTTGCCTGCGCGCTCTTGCTGGCGCTGTCGGCGCTTGTCCCCGCGTCGGCCTACGCCGTCGGTGAGCAGAACGCCCGCCTGCGCGGCACGGTGGTCGAGGCGGGGACCCAGGTGCCGATGCCGGGCGCCAAAGTTCAGATTCGCAGCGACGCGCTGATCGGCGGGCCGCGGACGACGCAGACCGATGAGGAGGGCAGCTTCGACTTCCTCAGCATCCCGCACGGCACCTACGTCATCACCGTGACCTACGAAGGTCTGCGGCCGATCAAGCGCAAGGTGAAGCTGCAGCTCGGGGAGACCGAGACGATCCAGATCGCGTTCGCCGCCGAGCTGGCGGAGGAAGACAAGCAGGTCATCGTCGAAGAGCGGCGCCGCATCGACACCGACAAGGTCGGCACCGGCCGGGTGCTCACGGCGGAGCAGCAGAGCAAGATCCCGACGCCGCGCAGCTATCAGACGATCGTGCAGCAGCTGCCGGGGGTCGTCTCCGGCGGCAGCAACCCCGTCATGGCCGGCGGTTCGCTGCGCCACAACCGCTATCTGGTCGATGGCCTGGATATCACCGACCCGGTCACCAACACGTTCTCGGCCAACTTCAACTTCGACGCCATCGCCCAGGTCGACACGCAGCTCCTGGCGGTGGATGCGCAGTACAACTCGCTCGGCGGCGTCATAAACCTTGTCACCAAGCGCGGCTCGGACAAGTTTTCCGTCGATGCCAGCTTTTATTTCAACCATCAGGCGCTGTCGGCCGGCGGGCGCGCCGGGACGCAGATTTATGAGGGCCGGCTGCTCGATCAGAGCGACCCGCGGCCGCCCAACGCCACGTACCAGGGGAACCTCAACCTGAGCGGACCGCTGGTCAAGCAGAAGCTGTGGTTCTATCTCTCCACGGAGTTCCGCTACACGCTGAGCGCCGTGGTGCCGGGCCCGCCGCTGAACGTGCAGCACGTGAGCCGGGAGTTCGTCGGCATCTATCCCCGGCTCAAGCTCACCTGGGCGCCGGCCTCGCGCCATCGGGTGGAGCTGTCGATAAATGCCGACCCGGCGTTCATCTCAAACCTGGTCCAGGCCAACGCCAACGCCGATGAGAACGAGTACAACCAGCGGCAGGGCGGCGCGTTCGGCATCCTCAACTGGGACTGGTTCGTCACCGACCGCCTGGTCTTCGGCCTGCAGACCGGCGTGACGTTCGAGGAGCTGTACATCACCCCCTCCAACGCCAACTACCTCGGCTCGCAGCACTTTGACCGCAACAACAGCATCACCTGGAACTCGGCCGGCGGGAGCCGCTTCCAAGACGACCAGCGCTGGCGCGTGCAGTTCGATCCGACGCTGACCTGGAACAAAAAGGGCTGGATCGGCTCGCATACGTTCAAGGCCGGCGTGCAGGCGCAGTATCTGCGCAACTACCGCATCGCCTCGACGCCGGGGAACCAGACGTATACCGATGATACGGGGCAGGCGCGCGATAACGGCGCCCTGATGCGCGATGGTACGTCGACGGATCGGCCGCTGCCGTGCGTGCTGGGCCAGCCTAACCCGCGCGCGGGGCTTTCGGCGACGCCGTGCTATCAGACCGCGCTCTACGATCCGCTGCTGGCGCAGGTGCGGACGGCGTGGGGCGTCGGCGCATTTTTGCAGGACACCTGGAAGCCGACGAGCTGGCTGACGATCGTGCCCGGCATGCGCATCGACTACGGCAACGTCCAAAACTCGCGCGGCGAAGTGGTGCAGAACATGCTCGGGTTCGGGCCGCGCCTGGGCATAAACTTCGCCCTCACCCGCGACAATAAGACGCTGCTGCGCCTGGCCTACGGCCGCGCCAACGAGGTCGTGAGCCTGCTCACCGCGTTTAGCGCCGACGCGACGCAGCAGATCCAGACCTGGCAGTGGAACCGGGCGAATAACCGCTTCGATCAGTTCCAGACTTCGTCGGGAGGCGCCACCGGCTACGACCTGCGCGGCCGCTGCAGCGACGGCTCGGTCACCCTGGAGTGCGGCAATGCCAAGCTGAGCCTCTCGCCGCCGCACTCGGATTTCGTCACGGTCGGCATCGATCGCGAGCTCATCCCCAACGTCGTCGCCGGGGTCACCTACACTTACCGCCTGATCACCAACCTGTGGGAAGACATCGAGCTCAACGCCATGCGGACGCTCGACGGCCAGAGCTACGCGGCGTTTGGCGACAAGCGCTACGGCAACATCTTCGCCTACCGCCCGGTCCAAGAGGCCTTCCGCCGCTACAACGGCCTGGACTTCGTCATCACCGGCAACCCGAGCCCGAACTGGAACGTGACGGTGTCGTACACGCTGTCGTTCCTCGACGGCACCTCGGACGATCAGATCACGGCGCTGCGCGACGATATTCCGCGCGACTTCCGTTTCTACGGCTACCTTGCCGATGATCACCGGCATCAGGTAAAAGGCCTGGCCAGCTACGCCTGGAAGGGGCTGACCGCGGGCGTCAATCTCTCGTATCTCTCCGGGGCGCCGACCACCCGCACGTATCAGTCGAACATTCCGGCCACGTACTACACGGTCCGCTACGGCGTCGACTCCGACCTGCGGATGGCGGCGGGCACCGGGGTCCAGCTCCGCCACGCGTCGCGCCTCGTCGCCGAGGGGGTGTACGGGTGGGGCTGGATGCCGGAGTTCCAGGACACCGTGACGGGACACCGGTTCAGGTTCCTCCACCTGCAGCCGAGCCGGAGGCTGACGACGGCGGTGGGCGCGGTGTACCCGGCGGGCACGCTGGTGGGGTACTCCGGCGGCAACACGGCCGACACCGGCTACCCGACGTACTCCACGGGGGCTCACCTGTGCGTCCAGACCCTCATCGCCCTGCGCAAGGGCATCAAGGACCTCCAGGTGTTCGGCGCGCTGAGCACGAGCCAGAGCTGGATCTACCTCGATCCCGACCCGGCTTCCCCGTGGAACAAGGATGAGCGCATCCGCCTGGCCATCTCGATGTCCATCGACCGCGATGCCCTGACCGACCTCGCGTACGAAGTGAACAAGCTGCGCGCGGCCGGCCTCGACCACCCCATCAACTACAACAGCGTCATCCCCGCCGGTCACACCCGCTTCTGGCTCGATCCGAAGAGCGCGGCCCAGGGCGAGAGCGCGAAGAACTTCCAGTACAACGTCGCCGAGGCGAAGAAGCTCATGTCGGCCGCCGGCTTCGCCGATGACTTCAGCAGCACGTACCAGTACACCCGCGTGTACGGCGCCACCTTCGACACGCTCTCCGAGGCGAATATCCCGTACCTGAACGCCATCGGCATCAAGACCACCACCGAGGTCCAGGACTACCCCTCGAAGTACAGCACGAAGACCTTCGTGGGCGACTTCAAGGGCATCGCCTTCGGGCCCGAGTCCGCCTTCCCCGAGGCCGGCGGCATCCCGCTGCGCCTCTTCTCGGAGAACTCCTTCAACCACAGCCGGATCAAGGACCCGACCCTCGCGAAGCTCGCGCAGGACCAGGCCCGCGAACTGAACGAGGCGAAGCGCAAGGAGATCATGGCCGAGATCCAGCGCGAAAACGCCAAGCACATGTGGTACATCCCGCACCAGGGCGGCGCCGGCATCGGCTGGGTCGTCTACCAGCCCAACATGCGCAACGTCCTCGACTACCGCACGACCGGGTACGGCTTCGGCACCGAGACGATCCCGTACTACTGGAAGGACGCCTGATCGAGTTTCCCCCTCGCCACGCCCGCGGCCCCGGCCTGCCGGGGTAGCGGGCGCCGGCACCCTCCCGGTCCGTGGCGAACCACGAGCCGCCGCCCGCGATGGCGGCCTTCTCGCGCTCCACGAAGCCCGTTCGGGCCAGCGCCCGCGGGTTACAGGGACCCGGGCCGCACCGCTCGCATTGCGTCGTCGAGCAGGTCCCGGGCGCTGCGGAGCGGCAGCACGGCGCGGCTCGCCGCGAGGCGGTAGCCAGCCTCGGCGAGGCGCTGGAGCTCGGCCCAGAGCGCGTCATGTGCATCGCCGAAGGCGCGGGCCCGCTCG
>CALFML010000527.1 GCA_937879845.1 uncultured Myxococcales bacterium | reverse complement strand
ATCTACACAGGCGAAGACACTCTTTCCCTACACGACGCTCTTCCGATCTGGGCGCTCCGGGCGCGCGGCCACGTGGTCGGATTCCTCGGGGACGGCATAAACGACGCGCCGGCGCTGCACGCCGCGGACGTCGGCATCTCCGTGGACAGCGCCGTGGACATCGCCAAGGAGGCGGCGGACATGATCCTCCTTCAGCAAGACCTGAACGTCCTGCACGAGGGAATCATGCAAGGACGGGCGACCTTCGGCAACATCATGAAGTACATCATGATGGGGACCAGTTCGAACTTCGGGAATATGTTCAGCATGGCGGCGGCGGCGCTGTTCCTGCCGTTTCTGCCGATGCTGCCGATGCAGATCCTTCTCAAC
Source organism: uncultured Myxococcales bacterium (assembly GCA_937879845.1). GTDB lineage: Bacteria > Myxococcota_A > Polyangia > Palsa-1104 > JAEUJZ01 > CALFML01. Next base: position 7,152 of record CALFML010000527.1, on the reverse strand, counting down.
AACCTGCTCTACGACGTCTCGGAGATTCCCATTCCCATGGATCGGGTGGACGCAGAGTTCCTGCAGCGTCCCCAGCGCTGGGATATGAAGTTCGTCCGCAACTTCATGCTCGCCGTGGGGCCGGTCAGCTCGCTGTTTGACATCCTGACTTTCTTCCTCCTGCAAAAGGTCCTTCACGCCGGCGAGGCGCTGTTCCACACGGGCTGGTTCATCGAGTCCATCGCCACGCAGGTGCTGGTCATCTTCGTCATCCGCACGCGCCTAAATCCGCTGCGCAGCCGCCCGAGCCCGATCCTCTTGACGACCTCCCTCGCCGTGGTCGCGCTGGCGGTCGCGCTGCCATATACGCCCCTTGGCGGCTATCTCGGCTTTGTCCGGCTGCCGCCGCTGTTCTTCCTCATCCTAAGCGGCACGGTCCTTGGCTATCTGACGGTCGTGGAAGCCGTGAAGCACTGGTTTTACGCCAAGCTGGCGCGGGGGAATCCGCAAAGCGCTCGGCTCGCGTCGTAAAACAGGAATCACGGCGGCTCCATCCGCAACCTGTCCGCAGCCCCTTTGCCTGCTCGCCGCACCGCCGAGACCAGGAATCGGCTGCGTTTTCGGCAAGAACGTCAGTCCGCCACCTCTCATCGCTGACAGCGTTTCCGAACCGTTCGCAGGAACGGCGGCGGGGCGATTCAAGCCGTTGGCTGGGCCGCGCTCATGTGTACCGAGGCGAGGTCGGCCGGCACGCGCGCATTGACGCATGCCTGCCCCCTGGCTCAGGATTGACAGATGATGCCGATTCCTAACCTGCCGGCGGCGTCGGCTGCGTCAGCCCCGCCGAGCCGCGGCGCGCCGGCACGCCGATCGCGATGGGCCTGCCGCACGATGTCGCCAGGCGCGCCGCCCGCAGAGCTCGCGTCCGGTGCCGCCCGCAGGTTCGGCGCCGAGGATGAGCATGATCCCGCGCAGTCCTGAGGAGAGGCCCGGTCTTCTTGCTGCCTATGCGGCAGCGCTCCGCGAGGAGCCCAAGCTCCGCTTCTACGTACTCGGCGCCCTGATCGATGACATCGGCGTAGCCTGCTCGATCTGGGTCTTTCAGCTCATCATGGTGAACTTGTTCACGGACCAGGGCCAGCGCGCCCGATTTCTGGTCCCCAACATGATCGTGCTCCTGGTCGGCAGCCTGCTCGGCGGTCCACTGGCCGACTGGGCGCGGAGCTCCCTGGCGCAGCTGGCGCGGTGGCGCTGGCGCCTTTTGGTGTGGGCGCGGCTCGTGGAGGCTCCGGCGCTAGGCCTGGCGATCTGGTCGTTTGCCGGCGGCGAGCCCACCCTCCGCAGGGTACTGCCCTACTTCCTCATCAGCTCCTTGCTAAAGTCCATGCTGCGCGCGACCCGCTCCGCCTTCGAGGTCGATCTGCTCCACCGACAGGAGGTGCAGCGCGACGAAAAAGGCGCCGTCCTATTAGACGAATGCGGACAGCCCAGGGTGTACAAGCTGCACCTTTTGACCTGCGCCGGGATGCTGTCGTTCATGCGCGCCGCGGCGATGCTGGTCGGGCTTGTCATAGGTGGAAAGCTCCTGCGCGCGGTCGGCGGCAGCTACGTTCCCATCCTGATCTTCGATGCCCTGACCAGCCTCGGCTTCGCCATGTTCGTGGCGCTCGGCTGCCATCCCGATCGCTCCGCCCGAAACGTGCGCTGGCGCGATCTGGGCCCGGAGTCGGAGGCTCACTCGCTGCTCGCCGAGCGCGCCCGCGCCGGCGGCCGCTCCCTCTTGGGTGAAGCCGGGCGGGAGCTCGCCGCCAGCCTGCGCGAGGTGGTGCGCTTCCTGCGCCGACGTGAGCAGCGACCGCTGCTCTATCTGCTGGTCGGGCAGTGGATGCTGGCGATCATCAACGAGTTTTACGACGGCAGGATGATGGTCAAGCACGTCCTGCACGGCAGCGACGACTCAGTCCGGCACGCCGAGATCCTCTGGTCGATCGCCGAGACCGCCGTACTGGCCTGCATCCCGGCGCTCGCCCGGCGCGTCTCCAGACTCGGAAAGCTCTTCCTCATCACGCTGTTTCTGGACGGCGCGGCGATGGCGCTGGCGGGGCGGATCGGCGGGCTCGGGGTGATGACCGCAATCGCTCCGTTCATCGCCACGTTGGCGGCGGATCGGGTGCTCTGGCAGGCGGGTAACGCGCTGGCGGATCTGGCACAGAACAGCGCGACCAGCTCCGCCTTGCGCGGCCGGCTCATCTCCGTATTCGACTTCGTGGTGCTCTGCACCTCCCTGTTGGCGCAAGGACTGGCCACGGTGCTGGCTGACCGCTACGGCATCTCCGGAACGCTGCTCCGGGCCGGGGCGGCGCAGCTCCTGCTCATCGCCGTAATCGCCGTCGCGGGGGGCCGGGCCCTGTGGTCGTTCGGGCTGCGCAGCGCTCCGGGAACCGCCGATGCCATGGGTGGCACGGCGCGAAAAAAATGATGTTAGTTCTCAATAAGTGCAATTAGTTTGACCGACCCGGCAAAGCGGTGCGAGCCTCGATGCGGAGTATCGGCATGTCGCGCCGAATCGCGCGGCCGCATTGGCAAGCGTTCGTACCCGATCAGCTGATTGCAAGCGGGGTCTTCACCAGTCAGTCCCTCGCCGCGCCGGACGAGCCCCCATCGCAGCTGGCCTTGCTCATTGCAGGCGAGTTTAAAAATCCACTTCCGATTCACCGCAGCCCGCATGGCCCGGCCGCCGCCTACCGACGAGCGTCAGGCATGGCTTAGCGCTTGCTTATCTGCTTTATGATGAAGGCAAGACACCCCGAATCAGAAAAAATCACCGCGCCTAACAAAAGACCGCACTGGCATCAGCTGCCGCTCTGGCTGCTGCTCTTGCTCACGCTAAGTGGCCCGCGGAATAAAGCGCGGGCGCATGCGCCGGAGCCCTCGGCATCGCCGCCTCCCTCTTCGGCGCCGCGAAGCTCGCCGGCGATGGGACAAGCGGGCAAGAGCTCGCCCGCGGCCGTCCCGATGCATGTGCTGGCCGGAGCCATCGAGCCCATCCTCAGCGACAATCCGACGCTCCCGGCGGACCTTGTGGCCGCCGCGCGCGGCAAGGTTTTGGAAGGCACCTATAAGCTGTGCATCGCGCCCAATGGGAGCGTGAAGTCGGTCGTCCCCGTGGTGAGCATCGCTGGTGCGGATAAGGCGATCATCGCGACCCTGAGCACGTGGAAGTTTCCCGCTCTGCCGGTTGCGATCTGCAAGCTGCAGAAGCTCAGCTTCGAAATTCCTTAACCGCGCAAATCGCCGCAGTAGGTGAAATCCGCTATCAAGAAATTATTGCACACGCGGTGGAGCAATCTCAGCAGAGGCCTCGTCTCCTCGATGTCTCCGCCGCACCTGCACCATGCGGCACTGCCGCATCAAGGAGATTCAAGATGGGCGCAGGCACCCTCGGCGGTTCCTTGACGCACTGAGCGGCTGGAAGCGGCACGCGCCAAGCGGCGAGGCCCAAACCGACCGGCTCCTATCAAAGGTGGAGATTCGGCTGATGCGGCACGAATCGGACCAAGGCGCAGACGGGCCTTTCCTCATCGGCAAGAGCGTCAACCTCGCGGCGAAAGCCACCTGATTCTGTCCGCACGGCGTCGGAGAGGGCCGCGGACAGGTTTGCGGGTCAAGACCGCCGCGAGCGCTCGCATTCGTGAGCTCGCAAAGGCCGCCGCGGTGCTCATTTCTCGCATCGCCAGGGGCCGCGGTGCGCTCCCCTGCGCTCGCTCAGTCCTCGTCGTGGTCCGGCTCTCCGGGGCGCGTGTAGAATGGGACGCCGGAGTTACGAGCCTGGACGTCCGTCAGGATCTGCTTGGGGTTGGCGCGGATATGGTTCGTCACGATTCCCACCCACCACGTCGACTCGTACGGGTGATTGAAGAGCTTGCGGGACTCTTCGAGGAGCGCGCGCACGGCCGGCGAGCGATCTCGGATGTCCGGAAGGGCCACGGTCCGTACCGCGAGGGTCGCGGGGCCGTGATGTCCTGCGACCGCTTCCTGACCCGCGAGCACCCGCCGCTGCCGGCCGCTGTATGATACAGCCGTAGCCGCTATCTGCTTGTCGAGGATCACCAGAATCGACGCCGCGAGCGTATCTTTGACCGAAGCAGTAGCGACCAGGGATTTCAAGGTCTCATTGCGGAGCGCGCTCAGCTTCGTGTTCGCCGCCTCCCGTTCGGAGTGCGCGACCGCCTGCTCCACGACGCCGGCGGCGGCGTCAAACTGGGCGGCGAGCTCGTCAAAGCTCACTGCGGCGCGGAGCTTGCCGCCGGCCGACCTGGAGGCGGCGGCGGCTTCGACAAGCTCGGCCTGCGCCCGCTCAAGCTCGTAGCTCTTGCCCACGCCAGCGAGCGACTTCAGGCGCATAATCCACTGGTTGGTCACCTGGAGCGCGGCAGCGAGCCCTTCGGGCGCGTGCGCGAGCGCCCGCAGGCCGGCCGAGACCTGGCGTATCTGCGACGCGGAATCAGCCCGCATCGCGGCCAGATCATATGGCTGCGGAGCGTCGTTCCCCTGGGCGACGATGCGCTTCCCGCGAGCACGAGACTTGCTCTCTGCTTCGCCGCGCTCCGCCCGGCCGGCGTGGTAGAGCTCCTTTTCATCCTTGTCGGTCGGGAAGGAGTCATACGAGAAATCAATGGGCTTGGTGCGCGCCCCTGCGCGCTCGGCCCAGGCGGCGAGCATCTTCTCCCGCATGGAGCGCACGGCCGCCGCAGCGAGCTTGAAGGCCAGCCCGAAGAAGGGGCTGTTTGCGTGATCCTTGGCCACCTGGCTATGGGACGGCCCGGCGACGATCGGCAGCGGTGTGCTCTGTAGGGCCTCGGCGCGACGCTTGCCTGCGGCGGTCTTATTGCGCTTCTGTTCGTCCACGGAGGAGCCGCCGAGCCGCGCCACCTCTTGCATCAATCTCTGGTCCGTCTTGGAGAAGTTCCCCTCTGCCTGGCGCTCGGAGTCGGTGAGCACATTGAGCAAGCTCGTATCAGCGATCCGGGCGCCCAAGGCCTCGGCTTGGATACGACCCGCGAGCGGTTTGAGCCCGCGCTCGGAGAGGGTGTCGTGGAGGGTCTTCCGCACACGCCGCGTCGTCGGATCCTTGACCTTATCGGGGATCCACTTGGGGAGTAATGTATTGAGGTCGTAGATCTGCTCCAGCGGAGCGCTGGCCACAGACTCGGCGATCGCGTGCCGCCCCGGCGTCCAAGACGGGAGCTCCCTCTCGATGTCCTGCCTGATGGCGGCGTGGAGCTTAGGATTGTTTTGCAGCTGCGACTGGGTCGCGTGGAGCGACTTGCGGACGAACGCCTGTTGAACCTCGGTCTCCCGGTTGGACTTGGGCTTGGGAAGCGGTTTGTTTAGGAAGTTCACGACCTCGCTGGTGATCGAGATCAGGGTATCGGCGGAGGTAAACGAGCCAGTGAGTAGCACGGGCCGCGGCGCCTTGTCTGTTTCCGGCAGCGCGATCGTTTGACTGAAGTTGAAGACCTGGCGCTCCGGCCCCTTGAGCTCCGGGAGCAGGTCCGGCTGGTCGGACAGCACGCGGTTGACGGCGATCTCGACCCAGTTGGAGTGAGAGTACAGATCTTCCAGAGCGTGGAGCGCCGCGCCGAAGTGCAGCAATCCCTCGGGGGTGCGGCCAAGCTGCGCGGCAAGCTCGAGCCGGCGCTCGATGTGGAGGTTGCTCCGCCGGAGGTATGCGATGACCCCCGATTGATCCACGGCGAACAGCGGCGCGCCGCGCACGGTGCTGTCCGGACTTACGGGCTCTTGCGGAGTGACGAACTTCTCCGGGCGCGGGGGCGCCTTGCCGCTGGCATTCCCGGTGGGGATATTAGGCTGCTGCGGCAACAGATCGTCCTTGGAGACGAGCCCAGCGGGGTTGTCGAGGTGCTCGGCGGGGATGTAGTAGCCGAACTGCTCCGGCGTCAGCTGCCGTCCGAACTTGGTCACGGCGATGTAATCGACAAGGGAGAACAGAAGGTCGTCGTTCTGGACGATGCCCTTGACGAAGGGCACAAAGACCTGATTGACGTCGCGCATCCAGTTGCCAAAGTAAACGGCGGAAGCCTCCTCATTGGTGAGCACATCGCCAGTCGCGCCGCCTTCGCCCCCGCCCTCGTCGTTGGTCGTCAGCCCGACCCGCTCGGCCGCTTGGTGGATGGGGGCCTCGAAGCGCTGGACCGCCGTTTCGCCGGCGGGATGGGGTGAAGCCGGAGGGCGAGGCTCGCGGGCGGCCTGGCGTCCGTCAGGCAGCAGGCTCTCGGAGGGAGGCCGCGCCGCGATGAGCCGTTGCAGCTGGAGCAGGTCCGCCGGCGGGGCAAACTCCGTCGCCGCATCCCCACTCACCGGCGCAGACCCGGAGCTGGCAGCTGCTCGCGAGCTTTCGTGGTTAGCGGGGGCGCTCTTTGGGCTGATGGATGGGGCTCGCACCGTTTTGGTCTCACCTTATGAGCGTGACCACGAGGCTGTCGGAAAAATGGTAGAAAGAACTGGGCGCTTTGCCAATGGCCTTCGCTAGGCAGCTGGTATGTCTCATCAATCCGTTCTGATTCTGCTTGAAACCCCGATGGGCGGTCTGCGCGCTCGTGAAAAATACCCGGATGCTCCGTAAGGCGGCGGACGACCATCTCGATGAAGACGACGAGCATGCCGAGCTATCCGCGAAGCTTTGGTGGTGACGGCGACGGAGCCGTATCTGGTCGTAACGGCCGACGGCGTCTGGAACTTCTCGTTCCGGAGTCCGCTGATCCAGGTTGCGCCGAGCTGGGCGGCATTTCTGACCCACTGGCTCGCCTCTGGATGCTTCCGCTCGCACTCCTTCCCCAGCCTGTGGCGCCGGATCGGAACGTATGTCCCCCGCAAGATCGGCTCCCCCACTGAGATGACGACATGGCAGCTACCGCCCGCCTAAGTCCGCGACGGCGAGCCCCCTGCAACTGGGGCGCGGTTTAGGCTGGGCTAGCGCTGACCGATGCGCAGATGAAGTGTGGCTGCAGCCGTATCCCTTGTCGCGTAGGGCCTCGTGATTGTAGGCTTGCCTGGGTAGTGTCATGCAGACCACAGAGACCGATAAGCCGACCGCTCGGAACCTGTCAATGAGAATGAGACACCCAGAGATTGAGTTTAGTGAGTCTCCTC
>CALFML010000526.1 GCA_937879845.1 uncultured Myxococcales bacterium | reverse complement strand
CTGCACGAAGCACCGCTTGCCGCGCTGCGCCAGTTTCCCGAATTGCTGCTTCACCTCGCCAAGGAGTTGTTCGACGTACCCCTTCCAGCCGGCTCGCGCGTGCGCGAGGTCGCCGCCAACTTCACCGAAGTCGCGGTGACCGAGTATCGCGCTGACGCGGTGTTCCTCGTCGAGGATGTCGGCGGTCGCGCCCTGGTAGCCGTCATTGTCGAGGTGCAGCGCAAGCCCGACGAGGACAAGCCCTACCGTTGGCTGCGCTATGCAGCCCGCGTCCACGATGAGCACCGCTGCGACACCCATCTACTTGTCATCGCCACCGACGAGATCACGGCACGCTGGGCGCAAAGACCCATCGCCAGCTTTCTGCCCGGCCGTGGCACCTCGGGCAACGCGCCGGTAGTGCTCAGCCCGCAGAGTCTTTTGCCAATCGCTTCGGTCGAGGAAGCCAAGCGCAAGCTCGGCCAGGCGATCCTTACCGCGCTGCTACATGCCGGGGCAACAGACGACATCGAGAGCGCCTACAGGGCACTGCGGGCGCTGCATGAGACGGCCGTCAGCGAAGCGGTGGCATTGGATCGAATCTGGTGGCTGCTGGGGCTTTTCGGGGGCATATTGAGCGAAGAACGCTTTACCGAATTGGAGAGGCTCGTCGTGTTACACCCAGATACGAAGTTCGTCCCGCGCACCGAGTTCGAGCGCCAGCCCTTCAATCGAGGCAAGGCCGAAGGCGAAGCCAAAGGCAGGGCCGAAGGCGAAGCTAAAGGCAAAGCGGAGGGCAAAGCCGAAGCCCTCCTCCGAGTGCTCGCCGCACGCAACCTCTTGCCATCCGACGAGGAACGTCAGCAGATCCTGGCCTGCCAAGATCAAGGCCAACTTGAGCGCTGGTTGGATGTTTCGGTAGCCATCTTTTCGGTCGCCGCGCTGCTGACTATCAAGTAAATTTACATCGGGTCCGCCTCGCCTTCCACGACCTGGAGTTCCCACATCTGGCAAGGACGCCGATACATAGACCGATTGCTGGCCCTCGTTCGTGTCAGTCTACTTGTGAAGGTTCGCGCCGAGCGGTAGCCCCGTCACTAGCCTTCCGTATAGCACACGCGGCGGCGGCGGCGGCCGACTTGGACGCCGGCCGCCGATGATCCAAGCCCATTCCTACACAGTGCCGCAAGCCGCCGCTCGCGATGGAAGTCCGGCCAGCCGGTGGACGCCGCCCAGCTGCGCGCTATCGAGTCGCATTGGGTTGCATTGGGCGCAGGTTCGCGGTGGGAGTGAGCCGAACTGCTAATTTAATGCCGTTTGCTTTGCAGTATGCTTTGAGCTTATCGCGTTGTGCGTCAAGGCTGACACCCTCCGTCGCTTGCTCCTGTGTACTGACACGAACGTATCCGATGGCTGTTTTGGTGAGGTCTGCATGAGGTGTGTGTGTCTTCATGCAGGGCGTAATAAATGAGCTTGCCGATCGGCCACTTCGACGGCACCGGCTGGGCGATGGTGGCAAGCGGTACGACCTCCAGCTTGCGGACCGTATTCGGCATCGATGCCAACAACGTCTGGGCCGCGGGTCTCAGTGGACAGATCCTCAAGTGGGATGGTACAGCCTGGAGCGCGGCAATAAGCGGCACCACCGCGCGCTTGAACGGTCTATGGGGCAGCTCGGCGACCGATGTCTGGGCGGTGGGAGACAGCGGCACCATCGCCCGCTGGGACGGCACGACCTGGGCCGCGGTCATGAGCGGCACGACCGCCAACCTCAGCGCGATCTCCGGGATAGCCGCGACCACGATATGGGCGGCGGCGGATAACGGACTGACGCTGCGCTGGGACGGCAGTCAGTGGAACACCGCGGCTACGGGCACCGGAGTTCCGCTGCGCGCTGTATGGACCGCGGCGCCCATGCAGGTCTTTGTAGCCGGAGATCAGGGCGTCATCTTACATCGGCCGAACTGACGGCGACTCTGCAGCCCACGCTCCGTTTCGTACCTCAGCTGTGACCAAGCCGCCGGTCAGCGCGCTATCGTGCATCGATTGCGTCGGAGTCTCCCCACTGGGCGTGGCTATCACCTAATATTAAGATTGATGCAGTCTGAGCTGCGGGAAGGGACGACTCCGATCGGACCAGGTACCGTAGTCGGCAAGTACCGGCTCACCGGGCACCTGGGCAACGGCGCCATGGGCGTCGTGTTTTCGGCTGTGCATGAGGCGCTCGGACGCGAGGTCGCGATCAAGTTCCTCCGCCGCGAGTTCAACGTCAGCGCCGAGCTCGTGATGCGCTTCCAGCGCGAGGCGGAGCTGGTCTCCCGCATCGGCCACCCCAACATCGTGACGGTCTACGACGCCGGCGCCGGCGCCGACGGCAGCTTGTACTATGTGATGGAGCGGCTGCAAGGCGAGGCGCTGGCCGAACGGATGGCGCGCGCCCCCCTTCACGACTCTGAGCTCGGCGAGGTGTTCGGCTCTCTTGTGTCCGCGGTCAAGGCAGCCCATGCGGTGGGAGTCGTTCACCGCGATCTAAAACCCGGCAATGTCGTACTGATCCCCAAGACCGGGCTTGGCGGATTCGCGCTCAAGCTGCTCGACTTTGGGGTCGCCAAGATCCACAGCACGCGCGAAAAAAGTGAAGACGATAGTAGGGACCAGGGTGTGCTAGGTACAATGGCCGGCGATATCATGGGCACACCGGCATACATGGCCCCAGAGCAGGTTCGCGACAGCGCCGATGTCGATGGACGCGCCGATATCTACGCGCTCGGGGTAGTCACCCACAGCATCTTTGCCGGCGTCATCCCGTCGCTGAAAGCCGGACCGGCGCTTTGATCGGCCAGCCGCCGCCCCGGTTCCCACACCACTTGGCAGCGCCCATCGCTAACGCGGATCGCAGCGGCAGCATCACCTGGAAGTCAGCTTGCGATACCGGCGGCGATTCGACTTCCATTAACTACGCATCGAATATGCATGAGGAGTGAACTCCGTACGCGGCAAGCGCACGATGCGCCGAGATCTTACTTAAGAGCGTTGCCATGAAAAACCGGTACTGCTAGGGTCGGCCGAAGCTGTACTTGTCATGACAACACCGCTGCCAGCGGACTCTGCTGGAACTCACCTTAAGCCTGTCGCGTCCACTGCGCGGGGCGGATCACCGTCCCTTGTGAGGCCGACGGGAGTGCCCGGACTGGAAGTTGCGCTCGTCGCGCTCGCCCTGTTTCTGGGACTCATGTGGCGGAGCTACTCCACAAGCGACTTTATTTTTGCCGGTTCCGATAGCTATTCCTATACGAGCGCCGCGGCGGAGCTGCGCACCCATCACAGATACGGATTCCGCCTTCCGCCCTGGTATCCCGACCGTCCGGAGGAAGTACCGCCCGGACGCTGCCGCCCGCCGGGCTATCCGCTGCTTCTGGCAGCGCTGGGTACTCCGGACGAGCAAAATTATTCGCCGTTTTTCGAGTATACAAAGCAGGTTCAGTGGTTTATCGACATTGCCGCGGCACTGCTGCTATATCTGCTCGGGCGCTCCCTGGCCGGGCGCCTGGTGGCGGGGCTTGCGTTAGCGGTATACCTTCTG
>CALFML010000525.1 GCA_937879845.1 uncultured Myxococcales bacterium | reverse complement strand
GGTCCGCGCGGATAGCGCCGACCGTACTCATCCAATAACGGGAGCGCGCGCGGGCAGTCGCTGCGAGTCTGATACAAACCGATCAGCAGCGCCAGTACCTCTGCGTCATGCAGAGAGACCGGAAAGTCGCGGCGGAAGGCGCCCAGACAGTTTATCGCCTCGGCATCGTGGTGCGCGTCAAGCTCCAGGCGGCAGCGCAGGTAGCGGGCCGGCTCGCGCAGCTCCTTTTCACCGTCATGGGAGAGCAGCTTGTCAAGATACACGCGGGCCTGCGCCGGCTGACCTTCGGCTTGTTCGCGGCGCGCCAGCTCATAGAGGGCGGCATCTGCCAGTCCGTCCCGCGGGAAGCGGCGGATCACCTCGGTGAGATAGGTCCGGACGGCGGCGCGATCACCGGCGCGCATCGCGGCTTCCGCCTCTTTATAAAGAGAGTCGGCGGTTGCCGCGGGCGGCGTTTCTGGTGCAGCGGCGAGCGGCTTGGCCGCGGCCATCTGCGCCTCCTTGATGGTTGTGGCCGGGTCTCGAGCGGCGGCGGTGGAGGGGAGCGCTGCGGCAGCGGTCGCCGCGCGCTCAGGAGATGAAGTATCGGCTGAGGCCAGGGCTTGCGGCGAGCCCGCGGGGCGCGCCCGGTTTGCGGATGGCGCTGGCTTGAGCGCCGACTCCGGGCGCGCGGCTTCATGCGCCGCAAGTTGTTCGCTTAGTGCGGCGGGGATCTCCGGCCGGGCGGCCTCACCGCTGGTCCACGACCAGCCGGCATGCAGCTTTATGGTCTCCGTACGGCTTTGCACTTGCACGGCGCCGCGGCGGACCGCGATCCGACTTGCGGCGTCGGACGTGGCTTGAACGGCAAAGATGGTTCCCACGATGACAGTCGTGGCTCCCGGCGAATGCACGCGCAGGGTCCCTCCGCGGTGGTGCTCGTATTCCCCAAGAAGAAGTCCGGACTGAAGGCGCAGAGAGATCTGCGGCGCGACCGCTTCGACGCTCAGCTGCGCCGGACCCACGATCGTCAGCCGAGTGTAGCGGTCCACGGAGGCGCGCACCGTAGTGCCGGCCGGTACTGCCAGCCGACCCTTGACCAGCCTTGCGGCGAAACCAAAGTCGGTGCCGGGGACGGCCGGCGGAGGCGACGGCGGTAGCTTTTCGACAATGGGAGCTGGGACCGCAGCGGGCAGCGCTGCGGTGGCGTTGTCTTTGGGAATCAGCGGCTTTGGGGGGGGTTGGCCGTGATGTTTGTAGACCAGCAGAAGGCCCGCTGCCGCCACCGCCGCCAGGGACGCGGCCGCCGCGGTCCGTCGCCACATCGGCCGCCCGGCGCTGCGCTGCCGCATGGAGTTGTGAGTCGCCAGCTCGTCTATCGCCAGAGCCAGCCGGGCCGTCACCCGCGCCCGCGCGATGTCATCGAGCCCCGGCCCGGCTGCGAGTCGCACCGCACAAGCGGTGGCGGCGATGCGATCGGCGTAGGCGCGGCAGTCGGCGCAGCGCGAGCGATGGGCGGCGACGCGCGCCTCCGCAAAGGCATCGGACAGCGGACCTGCGACTGCATCTTGCGCTTCTTGGCAGGAGACTGGCGTCCTCATGGAATCTCCTTGACCGGGTAGTGGCAGAGCTCCCCTACCGGTGGCACCGGACTGTCTGACATCAGGTGCGGGGGCGTGAGGGGAGCGAGCGCTCCTTTTTTGCGTTCTGCCCGCTCATACATGGCGATAAGCTCGCGCTGGGCATGCTTGACGCGCTGACCAACCGCGGGGGCGCTGGCGCCGACGATCTCGCCAATCTCTTCCAATGGCAGTCCTTCTACGACGCGGAGGATGAAGGCGATGCGTTTTTGCGGCTTGAGTCGGCCGATCAGGCTCAGGGCCAGGGCTAGCTGCTGCTGCTGCCGGGCGGCTTGTTCCGGCGATAGCCCGGGCGCGGCGACCAGCTCGAGATCCGCGACTGCCACAGGGCTGAGCGCGCGGCGCCCGCGGCGGCGCAGGTGCTCATAGGCGACGTTGACGATGATGCGGTACAGCCAAGTCGAAAATGCCGCCTCGCCGCGAAACGAGGAGATGGCGCGGAATACATCAAGGAAGACCTGCTGCAGCAGATCTTCGCGCTCCGGATCCGGGCCGACCAGGTGCGACAGCCGTCGATATACGGCATCGACATGGCGGCGGTATAGCTCGGTGAAGGCGTTGCGATCGCCGCGCGTTGCGCGATCGATCAGCTCGCGATCCGGATCCACAACCAGCCGCTGCGGGCTGCGCGGCGACCAGGCTCTGTCGCCCAGCGCGAAAAGGAGCCAGCCTTCCGGCGTTTGGGCTAAAGGCATTCTCATTGCTTCGACCTCAGGGCAAGACCGGCGCTCAGCCAAGCGGTAAAGCGCGCCGTATCAAAGGCCGGCTGTCCGCGGACCAGGAACTCGGCGCGGGTGGCAAGCAGATCGACCCCCAGCGCCACCATGGCCAGCAGGCGCTGGTACAGCGGCAGATAGGCCAAAAGCGCCGCGCTGCCGCCGGCGACTACGCCGACATACTGCGTCTCACCGGGGGATGCCGCGGCGCGGATCCAGTAAGGAATCGCGACTGCGGACAGCCGGATTTCAAGCGGCGCGCGCTGCAGGTGCCAGGCCGGGCCGCTGCGCAGCGGCAGCTCTTGCAGATCGACTTGGACCTCATGGAGCTTGGCTTTGGGGCTGCCGCCGTAGCTTACGTCGGTGGTCCAGCGCAGCCCGCGGTACAGGCGCAGGGAGCCGCTCAGGCCGCCGCTGGCGAACACCGGATTTTCGGCGAGGCTGAGTCCGATCGTCGGATAAAAAAGGAATAATAAGCGTGGAGGAGGCAGACGCGGGGCAAGGGACGGGGTCTGCGGCAAAAGAGGCGGCGCCGCCTCTTGCGTGATGAGATCGACCACCGCCAGTGCGACCCAGCGCGACGCGGCGCTGCTCCGACGATCGCCGAGGTAAACCGCCCGCCGGCGCTCGCCCAGGCTCACCTCCACCAGGTTGCCGCCGCGGGCGCGGACTTCGACGATGTAACCGACCGCCGGCTGCTCCGGAACGCGCAGCGCAAGGGCTTCGGCGAGCTCTTGCTGCGTGAACGGAAGATCGCCATCGCAGCGCAGCTGCAGCACCGGCAGCGGGGCAGGCTCCGCCGCCGCCAAGCGGGACGAAGCCGCGGCCCATAGGATCGCCGTACAGAGGGACGATCGGAGCCTTCTTACACGTCGAGTTAGGAGGCACACATTCCATTAGTCTGCGAATTTTTGCCAAGCAAAAAACTTTTTTCGAATTTGTTGCGGCCTCCATCAAATGCTTTGGACTCTCAAAAAGGAGATCGTCATGACCCCTCAGAAGATGGCGCGTTTTTCCCTGTGGCTTGTTGGTCTGGCCTTGGCCGCTTGTACCAGTGCTCCCCCCGATGAAGCGAGTGTGACCGCCGGACGTGAGCAGGCGATAAGCAGAATCGCCTGCAGCTCCACCGCCGACTGCGATGTCCGCGGCGGCGCCTGCCGCGGCGGCGTCTGCCGCGCGGATAATGAATGCGCCACCGACGTCGACTGTGCCGTGGGCAGCGGGTGCGCCTTCGACAGCAACTTCGGCGGCCTGTGCCTGGACAGCGAAGAGCTATCGCCGACGCCGCTGCCGGCGCGGCCGTGCAGCTCGGCCGGGCTCTGTCCGCCCGGTCAGGTCTGCAGCGCTGACGGCACCTGTCGCTCCGGGCGTCACTGCAAGACCGACAGCGATTGTCCTAAGGGCAAGATCTGCGATCCGGCGAAGAAGCAATGCACGGGACCGACTACGACTCCGCGCTGCCATACTAACTCGGACTGCCCCACCGGCCAAGTCTGCGACGCGACCAACGGCCAGTGTACCGGCGGTCCGCACTGCATCCCGCTTCCCGATGGCACGTGCTGCGATCCGGCGACCGGAACCGTCTGCCCGACCCGTTCGTGCGTGACGGATCACGACTGTCCCACCACCATGGCGTGCCGCCAGCCGGATCCGTCGTCGCCGCTGCACTACTGCGTACCGCGGTGAGAACCCCGGCTTAGTTCGGGCGCGCGGCGCCTGCGACCTCAGCTGGTTGAGGTCGCGGCGCTGGCGCAGGTAGGGCCTAGACCCCTTCTTGGCGACATTGCCGTCGGTAGTCTCTTGTACGTCCAGCGGCGATGGGCGTAATTCCCGTTAGCGATGGCCACAGGGGACAGCCCGGAGACGACGGAAGCGGCTTAATTCAGGGGCTCGGCATGGAGGGAGCCGGGACGGGTTGTGCGCCCGATGCGGGAGCCCGGCGCACGCTCGCCGCAAGCGCCGACGTTTATCGCACACTGCTCGCCCGGCGCAAGCGTTCCGCAAAATCATCCGCGCACGGGGCGGGGCTTCGGCTATTTGGCGCTGATGCACAACCAGTGGACGGCGGCTCCGGTGGCGGGGTCACTGGCTGTCGGGCAATCGGCGCGCGTGGTGCAGCGAGCACCCTGGGAGCGGCATAACCCGGTCGCAGCATCGCAGCGGTTGATGCCGGCGGTCGACAGGAGCGGGCAGTCCGCGTCGGTCTCGCAGCTGAGCTTGCAGACGCACGGGATTACGGTTCCGGATGGATCCACCGCGGGAACGCAGCCGCATCCCTGGTCGGCCGGCGCAGCGTCGGGACAGCCCGAGCCCGGAGGAGACTGGGAGGGGAAGAGCTCGATCTGCTGGGTGCATGCCAAAAGGACAAGACCCAGCCCGCAAGAGATACGGATCAGCGCCCGCATCGCCGCCGCCGCGCGTCTGTGTCTAGCGGTCCGCGCGAGATCGGAAGAGCGTCGTGTAGGGAAAGAGTGTCTTCGCCTGTGTAG
>CALFML010000524.1 GCA_937879845.1 uncultured Myxococcales bacterium | reverse complement strand
TGGCGCAGCAGGGCCCCCGCCTCCGGTGCCACCCGCTCTGCTGGCAATAACTTCGAGTTTCAAGTGGGGCGCGGTTTAGCATGCGGACCATGGGCGAATCCCTAAGTCCATCGGTCGATTTTTCCGCGGCCGCGGCGCGCTGGCCGATGGCGATGCTCGATGAGCTGCGTACGATCGGCGATCCGCTGGCCGATGCCGCGGTGGCTGAGCTGGCACAGTCGCCGGCCTTGGGTCCGCCGGGCGATCTGGTCGCCGCGGTCTGCCGCCGGGCCGAGATCGGACCGGGCGCGTGCCGCGAGCTGGTCGCGCAGGCCTACAGCGTTCCCGCGTGGGTGTCGTTTCCGCGCATGCGAGCCGGCTATCGGGTCGGCCTTGGCCACCCGGTGGCCGGTGGCCTGGCGCTCTTGTGCGGCAGCCTGGCTGAGTCGTACTCCTCGGCGCTCGGGGCCAAGGTGCTGGTGCGCTCGGGCAACCTGGAGCGCTCGACGCGCCGCCGGATCTATGAGACGGCGGAGTTTCTAAATATCCTGGCGCGCTCGGAGGGACCGCAGCCGGGCTCGCCGGCCCATCGGACGCTGTTGGAGCTGCGGCTCCTGCATACGCGCATCCGCAAGATGATGCTCAAGCGCCCGGACTGGGACATGCGCTGGGGCGTGCCGGTGAACCAGGAAGACAACGGCAGCACCTTGCTCATGTTCAGCCTGGTGTTCGCCCGCAGCCTCGCACGCCTTGGGGTGCCGATGTCGGAGGCGGAGTGCGACTCGATCCACCACGGCTGGCGCTACTCCGGCTATGTGCTCGGCATCGATCGGCGCCTGCTCACTGAGTCGTGCGCCGAGGAGCAGGCGCTCTACGCCGTGATCACCGCGCGCCAGCACAACCCGGATGCGGACAGCCACGCGCTGATCGCGGCGCTGTTTACCGCCATGGCCTGGCAGCCACCGTTTTTGATTCCGACCCCGGCCCTGCACGGCATCTGCCGCGAAATGCTGGGTGAGCGGCTGGCCGACGCGCTCAAGGTTCCACCGGCGCCGAGCTGGCAGAAGGTGCCGGCGATCTTGCGAACGCTCGGGCTCGTGCAGCGCACCGCGGGTCGGGCGCTGCCCGGCTCCGGGTGGCTTGGTCAGAAGGTGGGGTCGCGGATTATCGAGTCGGTGTTGAGCTACGGCTTGTCGCGCGGCAAGGGACTTTACGGACCGCCCGCGCCCGGCTGAGGGCGAGCGGTTTCTAGAGGTTTCTAGTAGCGGTACTCCCAGCCCGGCGGGGGGCTGGCGTAGCGGCGCTCGGGAACCGGGAACGGCTGCGCGGTACGGCGCGCGTACGAGTCGTCATAGTACGAAGAATCGCCATCTACGTTTACGCCCATGGCGACAAGACCGTCCCGATCGTTATAGCGCACACCCAGCACGGCCGACGGGTAGGTCGGGTTGGCGCGGACGAACGATACCTCCTGAATCGGCGAGTTTACGCGCTCGCCGAACGCGGTGCCGAGGCCCGGGCGGTTATTGTGCCGCTGGTAGTAGTTCGGATCCGCCACGGCGCCGCCGGCGCGCGATTCGCTCTTGGCGAGCGGCTGGTTCTCGCTGGTCGCCGGGGGCGGCTGGACCGGCCGCGCGGCCGACTCGGGAGCGGGGGTCGAAGGCGCGCTGCGGCCCCACTCCGACTCATCGCGGGACTTTTCGGCGCCGCCGAGCGGTCCCGAGTAATCATCACCGCTGCGGCGATCGTAGCGCGGTACGTACAGCGGCCGCGGCGGCGGCGGCGGCGGGTTATAGCGCTCGGGGAAGATCGCCACGCCGATCACGCCGACCTCGCGCGCCGAGCCGGTGCGCGCGGCATAGGACTCGCCGACCGACGAAAACCGGAACGCCGCCGCCTGGCCGCGCGACAGCCGCCAGCCGTCCACCTCCACCGAGCCGTACGCCGGAACCAGGTAGCCGCGCTTGCTGCGGTAGTCCGCCGGCTTGCCATCCACTGCATCACGGCCGTCGACCGAGACCACGGCCTCGATGCGCTGGCCGCTGTTGTTGACGATCCGCAGGGTGTAGCGCTCGCCGCTGTAGCCGAGCACGTAGCTCTCGCCGCTGTGCCAGAAGGTCTGCGCCGGAGCGCCGTTCTCCACGACCTGCAGCTCGTAGTTGCCGTTCTGGCTGCGCAGTGCCGCCGCGTCCGCCCGTCCTTCCAAACAAAGCGGCAGGGCCGGAAGCATCAAGGTCACAAAGGCCGTCGCCAGTAGGGTCTTCATCGTCGTTCTCCTTGCTCTCCCTAAACGCGACACGGCGCGCGAAGATCTATCGCGCGTGCTGGCGCCGATTCAGCGATCGGGAGCGGGTGCAGGAGTAGGCGCAGGTGCGGTCTCCCCGGTGCCTGTGGTTACCGGGTAGCCGCGCTCCATCCAGACGAAGATCCCCTCATCGAGGACGGCGGTGTTCTTGAAGCCGCGGCTGCGCAGCTCGGTGACGACCTGGCCGGAGGCGGCGTGCGGGCAGCTGCAGTACGCGACGATGAACGTGTCGTCCCGCGGCAGCTGCGCGACCATCGCGTCGACATCGTAGTAAGGCACCGGCAGCGCCCCCGGAATATGCGCCAGCATCCAGTCCGAGGTCGGACGAGCATCCAGCAGCACGAGCCGCGCCCCGCGCACAAGCTCCGCCCGGACCTTATCCACCGGTACGTACAGCCCTTCCCGCAGCGGTGGAAATCGCGGCGGCCCGCCTTTGGGATTGATGATGATCTGGGTGATCGGCGGCGGCGTCTCCGGCACCGTCTTCCACTCCAGCTTGCGGTAGAGGCTGCGCAGGTACGCCGTGACATCGTTTAGGGCTTCGGCGCTGAGCTTGCGCGCAAACGCCGGCATCGGCGTGCCGGTGCGGCCCTCGGCGATGGCCCGGCGGAGGTAGCCGTCCGGCGCGGTGGCGAGCAGCACCGGATTGTTGAGGCTCGGGGCGGTCTTGCCCTTGCCGCGCGGACCATGGCAGCCGCTGCACTGCGCGGCGTAAATCTTCTCGCCGCGGGCCGGCTCACCGCGGATGAGGCCCTCCGGCACCGGGATGGGCGGCGACTGCTGCCAGGAGCGGATAAAGCCGATGAGCTTGCTCACCTGCCCGTGATCGAGCGGCCCGCCGCGATCCTTGCCGAAGGCCGCCATCGGCGTCCCCGGCCGCCCGTAGGCGATGGCCCAGCCGAGAAACGGATCGGTGGCGCTGGTCAAAAACTGCTGATTGGCCAGCGCATTGGCGTGATCCGCCGCATAGCCCTGGCCCTTGGCCCCGTGGCACAAGGCGCAGTACTTGGCGAACAGCGCCGCGCCATCAAGCGGCTTGGGATCGGCAGCCGGAGCCGCCGCCAGGGCCGTGCGTGCCGCGACCGCCAGTCCGGCCAGCACCAGACCCCACCGCCCGGCGTGCCAGCCGACGCCGTCCCGCGTTGAGGCGCGCGCGGCTGGATCCCGGCTGTATGTGTTCCGCTGCTTCCGATGCGCCATCATGTCCTACGCCAAAGCGTGCTGCTCCAGCAGCGCCAGCAAGGTATCACAGACCCGGTCGACATCGGCCAGCGTCAGCTCACTGTGCAGCGGTAGGGCCAGACCTTGGTGGTGCAGGCGCTCCGTCACGGTCAGCGCCGCATCGCCGCTTGCCGCGAACACCGGCGCGTCGCGGAACGCGGCCAGCTGGTGCAGACCGTAGGAGGCAATCTGCGTCTCGATGCCGCTCGCCGACAGCTCGCGGCGCAGCTCCGGACGGTTCACGCCAGCGGGAAGCACCACCGCCAGGGTCTGCCACACCCGCCCGGGGGTGTCGGCCTGCAGCGCCAGCCCGGCGGGCAGCAGGCGCTCGCGGTAGCGCTCGGCGCGCTCCCGGTGCAGCGCCAGAAGCGCCGGCAGCCGCCGCAGCTGCACCCGCCCTACTGCCGCCGCGACTTCCGGCAGGCGGTAGTTGAGGCCCGCCGCCGCCAGCGCTTGGACTTCCTGCCCCGGCACCACGGTCAGCCCGTGGGCGCGCAGCCGCCGCAGCTCAGCGGCAAGGCTGTCGTCATCGGTCACAATCGCGCCGCCTTCCCCGGTAGTCAGAAGCTTGCGGGGATGGAACGACAGGCAGGCGCAGCGTCCGCGCAAGGCCGCCCGCGCCCCGATGGCGCACGCCGCATCGGCGATGATGAGCCGCTCCGCCTCCGGGGTGAGCGCTTGCGGAAGCGGCGAGGGGTAGCCGAACTGGTGCACCACCATGGTGAGCGCGGGACCGCGAGAAAGCCACGCCTGCACCGTCTGCGGCGGCAGGCAGAAGGTCTGCGCATCGACATCGGCCAGATGAACCGCGATCGGCTGCGGTCCCGGAATGAACCGGGCGACGTTGACGCTCGCCGGGAACGTAAACGCCGGCGCGAGGAGCCGCGCTCCCTCCGGCGGCCCCGCCGGCCCGTACAGCGCAAGGAGCGAAAGATGCAGCGCCGCCGTCCCGGAGCTGACCGTGATGGCATGGCGACGGCCGCACGCCTGGGCGAGCTCTTCCTCGAAGGCGCGGTTCTGCGGGCCGTAGACCAGCCAGCGCGAGCGCAGGGTGTCCGCCGCCGCGGCGACCTCCTCGTCCGTGATGCTGGGGCGCGAAAGCGAGATGCGATCCATGCGTTCCTCGTTACCTGCGAATCGTCGAGCGAGCAAAATTTTTGCCTCGTCCTTTGACTGCGCAGAAGTTTCCCCCGGAGAGCGAATCGGCTACTCTGCACATATGGCTGGCCCGGACCCGGCACCACCTTACTGGCTGCTCATAGCGGTGCTGTCGAGCAACTTGCCGCTGCGCCCCGAGATCTCGCTGCGGCTCTACCAGGCGGCGCACCGCCTCTACCACAGCCGTGAGAACGTCGAGCGCATCGCCGGCGATCTCCTGTCCGGCAAGGTCGTCCGCCTGCACAAAGACCTGGCCCTGGGCAGCGTCACCGGCCCCGCGTTCGAAGCCGAGATCAGCACCGAGCTCGGCGAGGGCCGGGTGAGCTTTCTTCTCACCCGCCAAGGCTTGGAAGAGGGCGACGCCGCGGCCGGTGCCGCCCCCGGCGCCCCCGCGATTCCCGCCGCCCCCAAGTGGCTAAACTGACGACTCGATAGCAGGCCGCCGGGCGCATCCGGCCGGGCCGGCAGACAACCCCAATCGGCGGCGCGTCCGCCTGGTAACACAGCGCGTGGGAAAACGACGCGCAGGAGAGCTCAGCGAACATGAATCAGAAGCCGTTATTGCGCAGTGCTGTCACCGCCACCCTGCTTTGCTTCGCCGCCCTGGGCGCCGCCGGCTGCCGCGGCAAATCGGCCACGGCGACGGTGCCCGCCGAGGAAGCGCAGCGCCTGCTGCTCGACCGCAACTGGCTCGACCGGCTGCCGCAGACGCCGCAAGATCGGCTGCATGTGTTCCGTTTCGTTCCGGCGATGGGCGGCGGCGTCTACCAGGACCGTACGCTGTTCGCCGGCAGCTTCGAGCTTTTCACCTTCGATCACGACGGCGAGACCCTGCACTTCCATCTCCACCACACCGGTGAAGAGCGCACCGCCGGCTACACCATCGAGCGCCTCCCCGCCGGCAATGACAACCCGCTGGAGCTGCACCTGCACATAAACGACACCCCGCGCGGCCCGGCCGACTACTACAGCATCCGCGGCATGCAGGTCGCGGCGAGCGAGACCGACCTGGAGCAGAGCCTGCAGAAGCTCTGGCCGCAGACGCGCGGCAAGTAAGACGCGGTCGCTCGCTCAGCCCCTGGGGTAGGGGCCTGGGCGCTGCAGCTCCGCGGCATCGGCCAGAGAGTAAAGAGGCTCGTCGCACTGGCGCCCGGGCCAGTCGATGAGATCCCAGTCGCGGCCGCGCAGCACGGATAACAGCAGCTCATTGCACGCGGCATCATGGGCGAAAAGCGCCAGCGGTCCACTGTGCTCTGCCGGCAGCTGGAGCAGCAAGTGATGCCGCGGCAGCATCGCCTGCAGACGGGCGAGCAGCGCCTGCTCGACCGGCGAGTTTCCGCGCGACAGCGCGCACAACAGCAGCGGCCGATGGAAGGTCTGCTGAAACGGTCCGTGCGCGACCTGCAGGACGTCCCAGACGTTGGGCTCGGCCAGGCCCGCTCCTTCAAGGAATTTCCAGCGTAGACCCAGGCAGTGGTCGCCGTAGCCGCCGCTCGTGATAAACGCCAGGGCCAGATCCGGCTGCCGCCGCCACAGCGCTCCGAGCCCGCCGGCCGCAAGCTCAGCCTCCGCGAGCCATCCGCCGGCGCCAAGCTGCGCGGCGAGCGCCGCCACCGCCGCTTGGGCCTTTTGCGGCGCGGCGACCGCTGCCTGCACTGCCTGGGCGATCGGCAGCTGGGCCGGGCATCCGTCGTGCGCCGCCACCGCATCGGCAAACTGCGCCGCCGCCAGCTGCGCCGCGGCCGGACCGAGCACCCGCAGGAACAGCCGGTCCTCCCCCGGCGGCCCCACCGGGGGCAGAATCGCTACGACGCCACCCCGCTCGCGCAGCGCCTGCACCCGCGGATCGCTCGCCGGCACGCTCGTATACACCATGAGCGCGGCGAACCGCCCGGCCTGGGCGAGCGCCAGCTGCGCATTTGGCGACAGACCTTGCGAGAACACGACCAGCACGGTCTTATGCCCGTCTTCCGCCTCTACCGTCGGCGGCGCGGCGCTCGGCGCACAGGCGGCTTCCGCCAGCGCCGACAGCGGGACGAAGCGCGCCGCCCGACCGGCATGGGTGCTGAGCAGGTGGGCGAGCAGCCGCGCCGGGCCTTCGGACGTGCCGACCCCGGTCGTGACAAAGCGCAGTCCCGCAGCGGCGGCGGCAAAGTGCAGATCGGCGCGGCACACCAAACCCGCGGCTCGCTGCTCCGGCTCGAGCAGCGACTGCAGCAGCGCCGGCAGCGCCGCACAGCGCGCCGCGAGCAGCTCCCAGGCCGCGTTCATCCTGACTCTCCGGCCGGAGACCCATGGGCGTGGGGCGCGGCCGCTTCCGGATCGTACTTCTGGGTGCGCATCACCTCAAAGTAGCTCATAAGCTCATCGAGCTGCGCCTCCCCCAGGTCGGGGTGCGCCGGCATGTTGCCGTAGCGGAACGTCCGCGGCTCGCGGATGTAGGCGCGGATCTGCGCCGCCGGTCGATACTCGGTGATGTTCTGCGGCACGTTCAGATCGGGGCCGACGCGCCCGCCGTCGCGGTTGATGGCGTGGCAGGCGATGCAGCGGGCGCGGAAGAGCAGCGCCCCGCGCCCGGCGGCGGAGTCTGCCGCCACCCCGCGCGGCACGGCGTGGGGGAACAGCTGCTCGCCGCTTACGATCTCGATGCTGGCGAGCTGCCAGGGGCGCGGGTGGGTCGAAAGGCGTCCTTGCTCCGGCCGCGCCCAGACCAGATAAAACGGTCCTGGGTTAGCGCGCTGCGGCCCGATGGGCTCCCAGTCGGCGAGATCGAGGTCGGCAATCGCGATATGAGCGCCGCCTTCACAAAGACGGGCTCCGGACAGCGGCACCGCATACCCGTCGCGCGCCCGCAGCACGAAATCGCGCTGGCGGAGCGCCGCAACGTCCTCGCCAAACGCCGCGGTGAGAATCGGCTCCAGCGGCAGGGCACGGAAGCGCTTGTGGCGCTCGTAGTAAGGATCTTCGCCGGCCAGCTCGCGCTCTTTCGCGATGCGTAAGAGCGACGACAGATCGAGCACCGCCGCTTCCTTGCCCAGGCGGATGAAGCGCAGCTCCGGCTGCGCCTGGCTGGCGCGCGCCGCCCTCTCCCCCGGAGCGCGGGAGCTCAGCCGCCGCTCCGCCAGCATGAAGCCGAGCAGCCCGAGCGCCGCCGCCAGGAGCCCGAGCTGCAGCCGGCGGGCGCTCTTGGCCGCGCCGCTCATTCCGCTCTCCGCGCAGACCGCAGCGCCGGCGGCGCGGTAAAGTAAGCGAGCGGCACGAACACCACGTAATAAAGCACGTTGGGCGCAAGCCGCAGGAGCAGACCGGCCCGCACGCCGGCCAGGATCACGACATCGGCCAGAACCCACAGCGCGTACTGGCCGGCTTCAAGCGCCGTCAGGTGCCGCAGCCACTGCAGGTTTTGCTGCGCCGCCGGGCTGCCGGCCGCCGCCGCGGCCCGGCGCGGCAAAATGAGCCAGCGGACCGCCGCCAGCAGCAGCAGGAACAGCACCTCATAGGCCAGGAACTTATGCCGCGGCACCTGAAACGCCGCCGGAACGATCATGCTCACGAGCTGAAACACCACCGGCGTCAGCATCGCCAGGACGAACGCCCGCCCGGCGACCTGCCCCGGCCGCAGCGCCTGCGGGCGCGAGAACCGCTCCAGCAGCACGAAGTAGCGCAGATCCCCGGCCAGCACGAACAGGAACGAGACCACCGCCGCGGCCGACGAGTCGGCAGCCAGCGGCGAGAAGCTGCCGGTCGCCAGGGCATCTAGGACGATGAGCAGCTGTCCCGCAACCGCCAGCTGCCACAGCGTCCTTTTCCCCACCGCCGCATCACGACGCGGCCGCACCTGCCACAGCGCCAAGAGCACAAGCGGCGCTGCCAGCCAGCATATGAGCGGGTGATGAAAGGGGCTGTCGTAGATGCGATCGAAGAAGGAGCTTTGAGGCGCAGTCATGGGGCGCAGACAATACTGCCGATTGCGCTGCGGGCAAGGGGGCGGTGCAAACTAGCGCCGCACGGCGCGGCGACTTGTGCACAATCGCGCCCATGCGCAGCCCGGCGAAGGTTTCAGCCCGCTCTCCGATTTTTTTGCTCAGTCAAGCTCGCGAGGCGGCACCGACCGCCTTACAGCTGCGATGCGGGTCTCCCTGTTGGCGGCGGCGGGGCTTGCTGCTCGCGGGGTCTTTGGGTCTGGCGCTCATGGGCTGCGCCGCCCCCGCGGAGCCCGACCTCGGCGACGATCCGCTGCCCGGCCCCGAGTCGTGCGAGACGCTGCCTTTGCCAGCCGAGCCGCCGACCGCGGGGAGCGATCCCGCGGCGCGGTTCCGTTTCCCCGACTGCTCCGACGGCAGCGGCGTGTTCGGCCGCTATACGCTCGACGCCCTGGGCCTGCCCGCCTACGACTACCTCATCGATCAAAACCGCGACGAGAGCGCGCGCTATCCCACGACCGATGAGGAGGATCACCGCGAGCACTTCCACGCCTTCGGCAACGATCGTGTAAATGCGATCTTCGTCAACGACGGCTACGTCCAGGTCTTCACCCAGGACCGAGGAGCGACGTGGCTCAACCAGATCGATGAGGCGAGCCAGAACTTCGCCGGCGGCTTCAGCTACCTCGATGACGGGCAGGCGGTCTGGGCCACGGCGTACAAGTGGCGGCCGCCGGGGGCGCGCACCCGCCGCCGCTTCGGTCTGAACTACGCGGAGGCGGAGACGACCTACCGCGGGGTGCGCGAACAGCGGCGGATCTACGCCCCGCCCGGCGACACCGCGGCCGTCTTGTGCGACGTGACGCTGGAGAACCTCGGCGACTCGCCCAAGGAGCTGCGCCACTACGAATACTGGGATGTGAGCCGGCGCCAGCTGCGGGTCGAGTGGCTGGCCTCCGGGGTCTTAAACCGCACGATTCCCGCGCAGGTGCGCAAAGCTCGCGACGCCCTCAATGCGCTGTGGGATGAGACGCCGCGCTACGCGCCGGAGCAGAAGCTGCTGCAGGTGCGGCGGGCGGCGGCGGCGGACTCCGCCGGTCGCTTGCCCGCAGCCACCGAAGTGAGCGCGATCGATGCCGCTCCCGGCGACCCCTATCTGCAGGCGGTTATTGGCAACGTAGCGGCAGCTTATACCGATCAGGCGGCGTTTTTTGGCGGCGGCGGCGTCGGCATGCCGGATGCGGTGGGAACGCGCGCGGCGGGCAGCGTCGGCGGAACGCGCAGCGGGGCCGGACAGCCGCACGTCCTGGTCTTGCGCAGCGACGTCACGCTGCAGCCGGGGGAGCGGCGGCTGTTGCGCTTCGCCTACGGCTACACCCCGTCCGGGCAGACCCCGGCGGTTTCTCCGGCGTGGCAGACCGACCCGGAGCTCGGGCTTGCGGCGACCCGCGCGCAGGCCGCGGAGCTCATGCACTTTCAGGCCCCGCGCGCCCCGTGGCTGCAGCGCGAGCTGGCGTGGCATAGCGCGCAGCTCCTCGGCTCGGTGGGATACAGCGAGTATTTCGGGCGGCATGTCGCGCCGCAGGGCTCGGCGTACTTGTACTTGCACGGGGTGGATGGCGCGCCGCGCGACTTGCTGCTGTTCGCCATGCCGCTTGCCTACCTGCGGCCGCAGCTGGCGCGCGAGAT
The DNA here is from genome assembly GCA_937879845.1 of uncultured Myxococcales bacterium. Taxonomy (GTDB): domain Bacteria; phylum Myxococcota_A; class Polyangia; order Palsa-1104; family JAEUJZ01; genus CALFML01. Next base: position 7,069 of record CALFML010000524.1, on the reverse strand, counting down.
GCTGCTTTTGTCGCTGCAGCTTGTCTATCGCGCCGACGGACGCATGAGCTACGCCTACCACGGCTACGGGGTCCTCGACGACGCGATCATCCACTATGCGCCGAGCGACCTATACCTCTTCTTTCTCCTCGCCTTGAATGAGTACCTGGCGGCCACCGGCGACACCGCGATCCTCGATGAGCTGATCGCGCCCTATCCGGCCGGCAGCGGACCGCGGCGGACCGTGTTCGAGCAGACGCGGCTCGGCATCCGTCACCTCTTCGATACGATCGGCACCGGAGAGCACGGCCTTGTCCGGCTGCAGACGGGCGACTGGGCCGACGGCATCGTGCTGCAGTCCAAGGACATAAACCTCGCCGTGGCCAAGGGCGAGAGCGTGCCCAACACCCAGATGGCGGCGTACGTGCTGCCGCGCACCGCCGCGTGGGTGCGCGACCGCGATCCGTTGCTCGCCGATGAGCTCCGGCGCAAAGGCGGCGAGCTCGCGACCGCCGCGGCCCAGCAGTGGGGCGGCGAGTACTTCTTCCGCGCTTATTTCGGCGATGGGGTGCCCTATGGCAAGGATCGGCTCCATCTGGAGGCGCAGGTCTGGCCGATTCTCGCCGGGCTCGCCGATGCGGCGCAGCTTCCGGTGCTCGCCGCGGCGATCGAGCAGCGCGTAAACGATCCTTCGCCGATCGGCGCGTTCGTGGTCGAAAACCCCGAGGATCGGCAGGCCGGCCAGACCTGGCCGGCGATCACCGGGCTGCTCACCTGGGCTTATGCCCGCGCGCTGCCGGAGCGCCCCGAGCTTGCCTGGAACTCGCTTGTGCGCATGACGATGCGCGCCCACGCCCACGCCTTCCCGCAGATGTGGGCCGGCATCTGGTCCGGCGCCGATGCGAGCTACGGCCCGCGCGGCGGCAGCGCGCCGGGAGCGACCTGGGCCAGCGAGGTCACGCCGATGACCGACTTCCCGGTGCTCAACAACAACCTGCACGCCATGCCGCTCCTGGCCGCCCTGCGGGTCGCCGGAATCGAGCCGCTTGCCGACGGCAGCGGCCTCCTCGTCGCGGTGCCGCTGCTGCGCCACCCCGGCGAAGCGCTGGAGCTTGATGCGCCGCTCATCCGCGTTGTCGAAAAGCCCGACGGCATACGCGGCACCTACCGGCCGCCGCACGCCGGCCCGCGCGCCATCGAAGTCGCGCTCCCCACCGCAATCGCCGCCGCCGAGCTCGATGGCACCGCGGTCCCGGTCGCGGCCGGAGCGCGCCGCGTGCGCTTCACCTTCACCGCCGCCGCCGGCAAACCGGTCCTCTTCAGCGTAACAGCCGCTCCGTAGCTGCGTACCAAAGCCGCGGCGATGCCAGAACGGATGCCGGTTCTGAAAATTCGCCGTCAGCGTCCGGCAAAGCCGGCCTTTTTTTCCGTCCGCTGTTTCCGCATGGCCGGCAAGTGTTTGAAATTGCAGGGATGTAAAAGACGGGTCTGCTTATGGCATAATCAGCTTCGTGTCCGATAGTCGGCGGGTTTGCGTTCATAGGGGAGCTTGCTGCGTGCCGGCAGGAGCCTGGACGCGGCGCGAGCCGAGAAGAGCGAGCCTGCTCGGGCGGCTGAGCGTGATCGCGACGCTGGCCACGCTCCTCGGCGGGTGCATCGGCCCGGGGCTTCTGACCGATGGCAGCTCGGTGGCGCTCGGCACGTTCAATCGCGGCCATCTGCGGCGCGGACGGCGGCTGCTGCCGCAAGGGGACGGCTACGTCATCCCGCAGCTGTGGCAGGACCGCGGGGCGAACTTTGGCACCGACGAGATGGTCGCGGCCATCCGGCGGGCGGCGCGGCGCGTGGCGCGCGAGTATCCGGGCGCGATGCTCGGCGTCGCGGATATCTCCCGCAAGGGCGGCGGCGACAGCGAGCTGCATCGCTCGCACGAAAACGGCCACGACGCGGATCTCATCTGGTACGCCCTGGGCGAAGACGGCAAGCCCGTGGCGCCGGCCGACAGCATGCCCTGCTACGGTCCCGGACTGTGGGCGACGCCGCCGCATGAGACGCCGGGCGTGACCTTCGGCGCGTTCTCCCCGCGGCGCTTCGACGTGCGCCGCAACTGGGCGCTCGTGCGGGCGCTGCTCCTCGATCCGGAGATCGAGGTTCAGTATCTGTTCATCCATGCCCGCCTGCGCCGCCTGCTCCTTGACTACGCGCGCGACCACAAAGAGGACGAGGAGCTGCTCGACCGCGCCGAAGCCCTGCTCAAGCAGCCGGGCGACTCGTTGCCGCACGACGATCACCTGCATCTGCGGATCTACTGCTCGCCGACCGACCGCGGGCTCGGCTGCCGCGACAACGGGCCGCTGCGCTGGTGGCGCAAGACCTACAAGTACATGCCGCCGCTGCCGTCGAACCGGCCGGCGCCGCTGTTGTCGCGTCTTACGGCGAGCCGCTACTTTGTGCCCTCGGTGCGGCTGCGCGAGCACTAGGCGGTGCTGGACGGGCGCGACTGACCGACGGAGCCGGCGCAGCGGTTGCGCTTCTTTGTGACCGCGCGCGCGGGGTCTCCTATCATCGGGGCGAATGCGGGCACGTAGAAGGCAGCAAAGATCGGGGCCGCGGCGCGGGACGACCTCTGGCGTTCTCGGCGCGGCGCTTCTGACGCTGTGGGCCGCGGCGGGCTGCAACACCAACCGCGACTCGTTCATCATGCTGCCGCTGGCGGCGCGGCTGGAAAACCAGCTGCTCACGGTCGTCGGGGCGATGGAGCCGACCCGCGGCCCGCTGTGCGGCGGCCAGCGCGATGACAATGCGCCGGCGGGCTCGGGCTCGCCGTTTTTGCTCGTCGATACGGCGACGCCGCTGTCGGTGTTCGTGCCGGCTGCCGCGGCGCCGCCCCTGCCGTTCCGGCACGGCGAAGTGAACCTGCGCAGCTACCACCCAAGCGGCGAAGTCGGGGCGCTGCGCGTGCTCATCTGCGACGCGCCGATGGTCCGTACCGATCTCAACCCGGGCGAGTTCCGCCTCGACCGCGGCAACGCCAGCACCGGGCCGCTCGGAGGGGTCATCGGGGGCGATCTGCTCGGCCGGTTCGCGTTGAGCTTGGGTTTCAGCGGGACCGGCGCCAACAAGACCGCGCAGCTGACGTTTACCCGCAGCGATATCGGCACGTCGTGCCAGCTCGACGACGCGGTGCTGCCGTTTCGGCCGCTCGGCGGCCAGCTGGCGGTGAGCGTCGGCGAAGCCGTCATTACGTACCCAGCGACTCGGATCACGGTCGCCGCGTGCGTCGAGCCGTGGGCCGATCCGCTGCGCCCCGATGGCGAGCAGACCTGCCTGGACACGCAGGCGGCGCGCACCACCAAGGCCAACCTGATGCAGGCGCTCATCGACGCCAACAATCAGACCCCGCGCGATCAGCCGACCATCGATCGCATCGCCAGCTGGCTCAAGGCGCTGGAGCAGGTGACGGCGAGCGAGTGTGCCAGCAACGCCGACCCGACGGATCTGGGCAATGTCGTGGCGGATCAGCAGCTGCTCCGGCCGGCTTTTTACTCTTCGGGCATCAACATGCAGTTCCTGGTGAGCACGGCGCTGCCGGATCTCATCTTGTCGGAGTCGGCGTGTCTGCGGCTCGGCAACCGCGATCGCTGTACGTGCAGCGGCAGCAGCAGCTCCGCGGTCAAGCTGCGGCTGCCCGGCTTGAACCCGAGTGACGCCGAGGCCGAGATCGGCTGCCCGGTGAAGCTCGGCAGCAGCGTCCAGACGGCGCTGGCGCTGGTGGCGCGCCAGCGGTACTTGTCGGCGTGCGACGAGCTCGCCCGGTCGCGCCGCCAGCGCTATGCCTTAAAGAGCCTGGGCTCCCGTCCGGCGCTGGAGAGCGACTGCCAGAGCCCCGAATGCCAGAGCTGCCGGCGGGAGGCGTGCCTGGTCAATCTGCTGCGCGAGCCGAGCATGAGCTCGCGGCGCTGCGGCTTTAGCGGCCCCGACCCTCAGTACGCCTGCGATGATCACGCCGCACCGGTGGCTGCGGTCGTCGAGCTCGGCGGTCCGCAGTATGCGGCGGTGGCGCCGCCGATGGCCGGTCCCGATTTGATCGACGCCCTGGTGGTGCCCGACACCGCGCGCATCCTCCAGTCGGCCAACGCCGATATTCGCAGCGATGGGCCGCAGCTCGACGGCGTGATCGGTCTGTCGCTTTTGTCCCGGCTCGCCACGACCATCGACTACCCCCAGACGCGGGTGGCGCTGTCGTGCCGCTGCGGCGATGACCCCGGACATGTCTGCCGCGCTTACCGCGGCACGACGTACAACCCCGCGGACTCCTGCAGCCAGGACGGCGAGCTGCAGATTCCCGCCAACTACGGCCGAGCGTTTTGTCGACCATGAGCCGCACGCAAAAAAGACTGTGGGCCTTCACCAGCGCCCGGCTGCGGCGCCTCAGCACCGAGCTGCGGCGCCTTTTAAACCCCCAGCTCGACGACGCCGCGGATCTGCGGGCGGCGCAGGTGGCCGAGGCGGAGGAGCTGTCACGCGCCGCCGCGGGGCTGCGCGGCGGGGTCGCCAAGATCGCGCAGCTGCGAGCGTATCTGCAGGGGGCGGCGGCGCTCGGGCCGGAGGCGCAGCAGATCCTGTCGCGGCTCTGGGATCACGCGCCGGGCGATGAGCCGGCGGCGATCCGCCAGGTGCTGATCGCCGAGCTCGGGGCGCCGCCGGAGAAGCTGTTCGCCCGGTTTGAGGAGACGCCGCTCGCGGCGGCGTCGCTCGGGCAGGTGCACGCGGCGGTGCTGGCGGACGGTCGCGAGGTGGCGGTCAAGATCCAGTATCCCGGGGTCGCCGCGGCGCTGCGCGATGATCTGGACTCGCGCGGGGTGCTGCGGCAGCTCGTCGGCGGGGATCTCGGCGGGGCGCTGCCAGCGGACTCCATCGCCGCCCTGCGCCAGCATCTCCTGGCCGAGGTCGATTACAAGGCCGAAGCGGCCAGCCTGCGCCGCTTCGCCAGCGCCTACAGCGAAGACGACACCATCGTCATCCCCAAGGTCGTACCCGAGCTATCGACCGAGCGCGTGCTGACCATGGATCGGCTGCGCGGCAAGACGCTGCCCGAGCTCATGCGCCAAGGCGACCTCATGGCCCGCTCCGCCGTCGCGGCGACGCTGTTCCGCTTCGCCTTCAGCAGCCCGCTCATCCACGGCCTGATAAACGTCGATCCGAACCCCGGCAACTACCTCATCCTTGATGCCGCGCCCGGTCCGCGCGGCGAGGCGCGCGTCGGCTTCATCGACTTCGGCTGCACCGCGGAGCTGCCCGAGGAGCTGCGCGCCGCCGACCGCGATCTGTGGATGGCGATGATCCACCGCGACGGCGAAGCGCTGCGCCACGCCGCCCACCGCGAGGGCCTCATCCCCTCGGCGACGTCGTTTAACAGCAGCACGTACCGCACTTTTGAAAACCTACTCGGCTCGCCGTTCGTAAAGCGCGGCGAGGTCGAGCTGACCGCCGATTTCGTCAAAGTCCTGGGGGAGACGACCTGGCTGCTGGTGCACAGCCGCCAGCTGGAGCTGCCGCCCGCGGCGCTGCTTTTATGGCGGCAGCGCCTGAGCGTGCTGGCCGTCCTGTCGAGCCTGCGCCCGCGCCTGGACTTCCGCCGCGCCTTGGCCACGGTGCTCGACGACCATAGTCATCCGACGCCGCTCTTGGAGCGCTACCCCTGAGGCGAGCTGCCTTCAGCGCGAGGCAGCGAAGATGAAATCGACGCGGCGGTTGCGGGCGCGCCCCTTGGCCGTCTTGTTGTCGGCGACCGGGCGGCTCGGGCCAAACCCCTCGGCGGTGAGTCGCGCGGCGGCGATGCCCTTGGCGACAAGGTAGCTGGCAACACTGCGGGCGCGCTGGGCAGAGAGCGCGGTGTTGCGCTCCGCCTTGCCGCGATTGTCGGTGTGGCCCTGAACCACGATCTGCGGCAGCTGTGGCAGCTGCCTAAGCGCCGCTGCGACAGCGTCGAGCACCGGGTAGCTCTTTTTCAAAATCACGTCTTTGTTCGCGGCGAAAAAAACCGGCTTCAAGATGGCGATGCGATCGGCCTGCACCGTCACCAGACCCGGGCAGCCGTTCCGTTTCGGGTCGAGGGCGGGGGCGCCGGGCTGATCGGGACAGCTGTCCAGGCGATCGGGCACTTGGTCGTGGTCGCGATCCGGCAGCGGACAGCCGCGCCGCGCGGGATCGGGCAAAAGGCCCGCCGGCGCCTGCGGACAGAGATCGGCGCTGTCGAGTACTCCGTCGCCATCGCCGTCCCTGTCCAGAATTTTTTTACCCCCGTCGGAGAAGTCGTAATTATGCCCCGCCATAATCGCGGTTTCAGACCTGATTACATGTAAGCTAAAAAGCAATAATCGGGGCAATAATCACACCCTTGGTCTCTCAGCAGCAACCCTGACATTATGGGCTTCCAAGCCTTCCGCAGCCCGACATTGCCGGTAGTAAGGACTCAATCGCTCGCTGGAAGTCCGAGCCGGGCGTCGAGATCGACGACAACACCCCCGACCAGCGAGCGCAGCCGCCTGGGTCGAAGCGCGCTCCCGATCGGCCTATCGCACCTTGCCAGCAGCAGTGACCCGATCAATCAAAAGTCAAGAAAACACGGCGGAGCCCATGGTTGCGGCTTCGGTAAGACGCTCGTTCGCTGACGCTGAGCAACCTACTGGCCTGCTGGGCTTTGATTGCGGCTTGCCTGTCAGGGTGTCATGGTTACGGTAGGGCTGCGGGCTGGCGAAGCCGGCGTAAATACTACGGAATTGGTAAACCCACCGGGCAGTTTGACGGTCCATACAGGAGCACGTTGATAACCATGACATATGGACACCCCGAGACTTTTGTAATTGATGCGCTAGTCGCTAGCATGGTGGTTGCCCCACGTCGACCTGGCCTTAGCTTTAATGAGCTTAAGGATCTTGGCACTAAGCATGGATTGCTTGCTGGAGAAATAGGCGATGTGTCCAAGAAATACGGCGTTCTCCGGCACGCACCCGACAAGATCGGGTTCGATTTCGAACAGCGCGTGACGCTGCTAGAAAAGTTGGAAGCCGCGCAGACCCTGCTGTGG
>CALFML010000523.1 GCA_937879845.1 uncultured Myxococcales bacterium | reverse complement strand
TGCATGGCGAGGGCGGAGGCGAGCACGCCGGAATGCGTGTAGGGGATCCTCAGGATTTCGAGCAGGCCCTGGACGCAGCCGTCCTCGCCCCAGCGCCCGTGCAGCGCATTGAAGACGACATCGGGCTTCAGGCGCGAAAGAATTTCGGCGAGTTCGGGCTGGGCGTCGATTTCGGTGACGTTGAAGCCTTCCTCGCGCAGCGCGGCCGGGGCCTTATGCAACCGTCTACCCAGCCCGCGCCGCCCTCCGGACCGGCGCAAGAGCAAAGCGCGCCGTCGCCTGAGAACAATGCCGCTGCGTCGCTCTCCCCGCTCGCCGCTCGCGTTGTTGGCGCGCTTTTGCCGGAGCGGCGAATCGCAGACGAGGCGGAGCGGGCCCGCCTCGCGCGTCAGATCGCAGAGGCGCGGCAAACGCGCGAGGCGCAGCCGCCGCCAAAAACCCTGCGGGCGGGCGAGCCAGGACAGGCGCCCGGCCTCGAAAAGGACTACATCCGGGGCCAGCTGATCGAGATCATGCCGATCGTCAAGGAGTGTTACGAGAACGCCCTGGAGACAAACCCCAAGCTTGAGGGTCGCCTCGTCGTCCACCTCAGCATCGTCGCCGAGCCGGGGATCGGGGGCCTGGTGGAATCCTCGGAGGTCGATCGGGAGGGGCCGCTCGGCTCGGAGCCAGCGCTGGTCGAGTGCGTGCAAGAGAGCATGTACGCCGTCAAGCTCAAGGCGCCCCGCGGCGGGGGACAAGTAAAGGTCAGCTACCCCATCATCTTCAGAGCCGACGGCCCGCCCGATGGCGGTGATTCGCCGTAGTCTGGTGCTCGATAGCCGCAGCGCAGCGCTTTATTTCTTGGGGCCCTCATCGAAGCCCCATTGGGATGCCATCTGTCCTCGTCCGTCTCCGCTTGAGATCGCAGACCCGAGCCAAGCTGACCGGCTCGGCGCGCCCTCCCACCCGCTCCCCCTCCCATCTTGGCCTGCCCGCAGTGCCGTCGTCCTCCTCGGCACCGTGAGGCGTTACGTCCCTGGCGGGAGCTCTAAGAAGACGAGTTCCCATGCAAGCTCGGCGGAATCCATGCGTAAGCGAATCACATGCGCTCAGGTTTCCCTGGTCCCTGGTCGCGCTGCCTCAGCATTGGAGCTGGCCTTGGGGCGTTTGCTGCGCAAGCTGCGCCTGGCCAGCCGTAGCAAAGCCCAGGCGAACAAGCCTGCAAACACAACGACAGTGCAGGCACCCCACATCAGGAAGGTAGCGTTGCGGAATAGGATCAGGGGGTTCAGGCTGGCCACGGCGGTCATGCGCGGTTGGGCATGGCGGTAGCGCTCGGGGACGTCGGGGATGCCGTTGCCGCTAGTGTCTGGCAGGTGGCGCACGGCGTCAAGGACGGCCATCCACTCCTTGACCTCTTGGACGCCGGGGGTGTTGGGATCACCATCCAAAAGAGCATCCTCCGGAGCCGCGATGGGCCGGCCGGCGGCGTCCTTGGGAACCACGTGGAGCAGTCCGTGGCTGAGCTGACCGATGATTCCAACAAAGTGCAGGATATAGACACTGGTGCCCAGGCTGTACAGGCGTGGGTTGGCGGCAGACAAATCGAGGCTGTGGTAACCGGCAACCTCATCGCCCAGTTCGATGTCGAAGACGCGGTCCAGCGGCAGGCGGTACGGGTCGTAGCGAAAGCGCAGGCCCGACAAGTACGGGAAGTAGTCCGCGCCCTTGATCGCGTAGGCCAGGCTCAAGACCTCGACGATGGCGCGGAGCTCGCTGGCCGTGAAGTAGACGCGGGCCAGGGGAATGCCGACGCTGTCATCCACCGAGCCGATGCCCAGGGGCACGACCCCGAACAGGTCCGAGGTCTGCTGCAGACCCCGTGCTCCGCGGTGGAGGTTGTCGCGCAGGACGCCGGCCGTAGTCAGGGCGAGGTCGGTAGGCTCGGCTTTCTGGCCGTGCGCGCTCATGGCGCGGTCGATGCCGCTGCGGATGGCATCCGCGATGAAGGGGCCGAGATTGGAGTCGCTGAGGTGCGACTCGTCCACTGCGACGTCGAAGGCGGTCTCCACGACGGGCTCGTTGAAGGACAGGCCGAGCGGGGCAAGCACATCTTGGGCGACCCGCTGCTTGTGCGCCTCGACCTGCCGGTGGATGCCCGGATCGCCGGCCTGCGAGTCGTCCACGGGCAGCAGCTGGTAGTTTTTCACCCAGACCTTGCCCGGTTCGGCGTCCAGCTCAAGCACGCCGACGTAGCGGCCGAAGCTGCCGGCCTGGACGACGGGCCGGCTGCCGACGAGGATGGGCTTTTGCAGCGGCGTGTGGGTGTGTCCGCCTACGACCAGATCGATGCCGGGCACCTGGCGCAGGAGCTCGACGTCCTCGCCCTCCCAGGGGTCGGTATCCTTGCTGCGGCGCACGCCTCCATGGGAGAGGCAGATCACGACGTCGGCGTGGTCCTGGCTGCGCAGCTGGTCCGCCACGCGGCGGGCGGTAGCGATGGGATCGTCGAAGCGCACGGGCTTTAGGTAGGGAGCCTCGACCTCGGCGGCGTCTCGCCCCATCAGCCCGAATAGACCGATCGTCAGCCCGGCCCTCCGCAGAAGGAGGCGGTCCCGCACAACGCCCCGGTCGAACAGCGCCTGCAGGGAATCGTCGGCGGAGTCTTTGGAATCGAAACGAATGTTCGACAGCAGCAGAGCGGGGATGGGACCTGCCTGGGCGGCCGAAGTCAGGATGCGCGAAAGTCCGGCGGGGCGGAAGTCGAACTCGTGGTTGCCGATGACCGCGGCGTCGTAGCCCATGTCCTGCATGAGGCGCAGCTCAGCACCGGTCTGGCGGGCTACCGTATGGAACAGCGTGCCCATGAACGAGTCGCCGCCATCCAGCACCAGCGTCCGGTCGGGGGCCTGCTCGCGGACGCGGCGGATCATGGCAGCGATCCTGGCATAGCCGCCGACGGTCGCGTCGTCACCGGGCTGAAGGGGCGTGTAGTCTGCGTTCGGGGCGAAGCCCAGTAGGTGCGAGTGCAGGTCGTTGGTGTGAACGACCGTCAGCGGGCGCGCGTAGGCGTCCTGGCTGCTGACGAGGACCAGCGCCGCGGCCAATACTACGGTCGCCAGCCAAACGCCTTGCTCCGAAACGCGGTTCCACAGCACGTTGTCCATCCCTCATCTTTCCCTGTTTTGAGAACAGTGGCAATGAGAGTCAGGTGCCCGGGCCCCCTGTTGGCCTGACGACCGTAGGACGTGGGAGCCGAGTATCGACCGATCCGTTCGTTTATGCCGGCGGGCAGTCCGCTAGGGGCTCTCTTGCTGCCAGCACTCCAGCCGAAATCCGACTTTGGGCAGGTGGATAGACGCCAGGATCAAGCCGCAATAAAGTAGACAGCCCTTTGACTTCGTTCAGGGCAAACAGACTCGTTAGGGACTTTTGAAATCGCATTTTCAACTGGCGTTCAAAGGAATATCGCCCAGTGTGCGCAGGGTCGGCAACGCCGCCGTACCGCACCCGAGGCGTCCGCACAAGATCCGGCAAATTCTCATCGCCTGGAGCTTGCTACCCCGGGCGTCGTGTTCCCGGCATAGGCTTTGCAATGAAGACCTCTCCGGACTCATTGACATATGTCTGAGCTGACTAACGGCTGCTGTATCGGCCCCTATCGCATCGTTCGTCTCCTTGGGAAGGGCGGAATGGGGGCGGTCTACGAGGCGGTGAACGACTCCATCGAGCGGCGCGTTGCGATCAAGATCCTGCATGCCCAGTACGCCAGGAGCCCTGAGGTGACGGTCCGCTTCTTCAACGAGGCGCGCGCCGTCAACCGGATCGAGCATCCGAGCCTCGTGCAGATCTCGGACTACGCGCAGCTTCCGGACTCCACCGCATACATCGTGATGGAGTTCTTGAAAGGGGAGAGCCTGGCCAGCCGCGTCCACCGCGGAAAGCTATCAGCAGGTTCGGCGCTGGTCATCGCCTGGCAGATTGCCGACGCGCTCAGCGCGGCGCATGGGAAGGGGATCGTCCACCGAGATTTAAAACCCGCAAATGTAATGCTCGTGCCCGACCCGGTCGCGCCCGGAGGGGAGCGGGCCAAGATCCTCGACTTCGGCATCGCCAAGTTGACGCAGGAACAGGCCCAAGACACGGCGACCAACGCCATTTTTGGAACGCCGCAGTACATGTCTCCGGAGCAGTGCCTGGGCGCGGGAGGCGTGGATGACAAGACCGACGTCTACGCGCTGGGCGTGATGCTCTACGAGATGTTGGCGGGGCAGCGGCCGTTTGTCGCCGATGGGCCCGGGGAACTTATTATCTTGCATGTCAATAAGGCTCCCTCCCCGCTGAGTGAGCTGGCGCCGCACGTCCCGGCGGCAGCCGTGGCGCTGGTGCATCGGCTGCTGCTGAAGAACAAGCAGCAGCGCCCGACGATGCAGCAGGTTCTGGCCGAGCTGCGCGCGCTAATCAGTGACGGCACGGATGCCCTCGCCGGAGCTCCGCATCGCCCGTGGCTGACCTCGGCGCTGGGGGTCTTGCGTTCGAGCATAAACTCGACGCTGGGTTTTTCATCCGGAGAGAGCACGACCGGGCGAGGTTCCACGGGTCGGCGCTGGGGGCCCAGATTGGCCGCTCTGGCGCTGCTACTCAGTCTGGGCTCTGGCGGGACTATGGGCCTGCTACGCCTTCGTACGCCGCAACCGGTAGTCGGACCTGCGGCAACGCTTCCCTCCCTGAAGCCTGCCACGCGGTCCCCGCCGCCCGCAGGTGCCGCCAAGGCGGTGCTCGCACCCGCTACGGCGTTTCCCACCGAGGCAATGATCGAGTGGCAGATCAGAAGCGACCCGCCAGGGGCCGAGATAACAAGGAAAGACAGCGCTGAAGTGCTGGGAAAGACCCCCCTTTTGCAAAAGCGGAAGGCCGGGCCAGGGCAGCTTGTCGTGCTCGTGCGGCGAGCCGGCTACCAGCCCATAGAGCTGCCGCTAGCCACCGACACCAGTCGCCAGGTTGAGGTCCGACTTCTACCGGTACATCCGACGGGAAAACCGCCGCCTGTTTCCCGCGTCTCGCCTAGTAAGCACCATCGCGGCGCGCCACCTGCGGCTGCCATGGCGCCGGCTGCTCCGCGCCCGACCGCTTCTGTCATCAAGGACAAAAAGAATGAATCCCTTCCGAGCAAATATCTGCTGGAAAATTAGCATCGCGGTGTTTCTTTTCGGCCTCGCGTCGCAGGGCTGGGCCGCTCCCCGCGCCAAGACCGGCAAGCACGCGAGCGGCAAAAAGTCGCTCGCCGACACCAAACCGGCGGCGGCGACCCAGCCGGCCGATCCTCCCATCGCAGCCCCCGAATCAAAGGACACCCCGGCTAGCGAAGCCCCAATCGGGTGCGACGACGATCCGGACTGTGCCGAGGCCGTTCAGCATGCGATAAACGAATCCGAGGCCCGGCAATACGGCGCTGCCTTGAAGACCTATGAGGCCGTCTACCAGCGCTGGCCCACACCCTGGCTGCTCATCAACCTTGGGCGAGTGCAGCAGAAGCTGGACCTACCAGACCAGGCCATCGTGACCTACCGCCGCTACCTGGACAGTGCGCCCAACGACAAGCCGCAGCGGGTCGCAGTGGCCCGCGCCTTTCTGAAACAGGCGGAGCAGGAAATCGAGCTCAAACGCTACAAGCAGATCCTGCGGGACAAGGAAAAACCGATTCACAAGAAGTGGTGGTTCTGGGCGTCGCTCGGTGGAGCGGCGGCGGCGGCGATCACCGTCGGCTCTGTGGTCGGAACCCAGGCATCTGGCGACCGGACCCCAGGTACTAACAATGTCGTTTTCAGTCTGAGCCTGAGAGGCTTTTAAAGGAGCTGGCAATGCGATCACATCAAAAATTTTTCTCTGTAGCCGTGCTGGGAATGCTGGGGACCTGGGCGCTGCTCGCTGCTGTCGGCTGCCAGGGCGAGCCGTTTATCAGAATCAATCTGGACGGTCGCAACCCGGAGATCACCAAGATTCAATTCACCGGGACAATCGGCAAAAAGAGCATCACCAAGGAGTTCAGTAAAAACTCGGATCTATCCCTCATTACCGTGAGCCTGCCGGAAGGGACTCGCGGCACGCTCGAGGTCAGCATAAAAGGATTCCTCGCCGATGGCTGCAAGACCGCGGAGGGCAGTAAATCCATTGCCATCACAGACGACAAAGTCAACGATGACGTGCGCATCCAAATGCACGAGATCTCCAAGTGCGGCAAAGGTCTGTACACCCTGAAGACGTCCAAAGACACCCCGTTTTTCGGGCAAATAACATCTGACCCGCCGGGAATCGACTGCGGCAACGTATGCTCAGCCTCTTTCCTCGAAGGCACCGCGGTCAAGCTGACCGCGATACCGAAGCCCGGCACCACGTTCACGGGCTGGAGCAATGTGCCGAGCTGCGGCAGCAAACCGACGTGCGATGTGACGATCAAGAGCGATCTCACCGTCCAGGCCGTTTTCTCAGGTTGTACCGGCTGGTGCAATGAAACGCCACTCAGTTCCATAAAGACCCTTTACGGCATCCATGGCCAAGACACCTCCAGCATCGTTGCTGTGGGCGCCGCAGGCACCATCCTCACCTGGGACGGGAGCGACTGGACTTCTAACATCGGTGTGACCACTGCGACGCTGCGAGGAGTCAGAGCCCCCATTGGCCCCATCTCTTTTGCGGTCGGCGATAACGGCAGGATCCTCGCTCCGCAATGGGGCAGTAAATGGGCTTCTTTGATGGTGCCGTCGAACGATAAGATAAACGGCGTGACCGGTGACACTCCCGATCAGATGTTCGTCGTAGGAAGCGGGAGCGCATTTTGGCGGGGCAACAGCATGCGTTTTAGCGCGGTAACTTGCTCCCCGAGTCTACCTTCGGGTACTACCTTGAACGCCATCGCGACCGCTCAAAGCGGGGCGACTCACTTCTTGGTCGGAAATGGCGGATTTTTTCTGCAGCACACAAGTGCCAGCGCTCCACCCGACCCTGATAAGTGTACGAAGCTGACTTCACAAACGACCAACAGTCTCCAGGGTCTGTGGGTCGGTGCCAAGAATATCTACCTCGTGGGAGACAAGGGAACCATCGTGAGGTGTGATACGCTCGGGAGCGCCTGTAAGGTACTTCCAAGTGGGACCTCTAACGCGCTACACGGAATCTGGGGAACCAATGACGACAGTATCCTCTACGCCGTCGGCGAGGGCGGTACGATCCTGAAATCCACCACAGCAGGTGCGACCTGGGCGGCGGAGAATAGCGGCATAACCGCGCCCTTATACGCTATCTGGGGCGCAGACGCCAGCACGATATACGCAGTCGGACAGGACGGAATCATTCTCCGGTACAGATAACGCTATCTGATAACGTCACCGACCAAAGCCCATCACACCGCCGCGTGCTTCGGCTGCGGCACACCCGCTAGCGTACCCTCCAAGGGAACGGCAAATCTGTACATGAAGAAAACAGCCCGCGCGCGCTGACTGCCCGTGAGGGGCGAGCTCCAAGGGCTGGCGCTGCCCTGAATTTGTCGCTGCCGGGCCGGCGGGATCCGACCGACCTCGGCGCAGACGATCGAGAGTGAGTCACCTTTCCCCTCTTGGCCGCTACCCCCGCGGCCGCGAAAAATTAGTCAATTTTCCAACACGGTTACATACTTTGGCTTATTGGCGGCGCTGAGCTGCCCCTCATTGCCAATCAATGATTTAGGTGCTCCATGGCGCTGATGATCGACAACAACCCATCGTTTACTGAGCAGGGCATGCGCCCGGTCGCGCTGGCGGTCACCGCCCGGACCGAGCATGTCGATGGCCCCCACGTCGGGGAGTGCCGCTGATGCCGATCACGCCGCAGGAAGCGCTCATCCGCACGATCGATCATCGCGAAATCTTTCACGACGAAATGGTCGATCTGATGCGCCAGATCATGCGCGGCGATGTGTCGCTGCTGATGATCGCGGCGCTGCTCACCGGGCTGCGCGTGAAGAAGGAGACCATCGGCGAAATCGCCGCTGCCGCCAGCGTGCTGCGCGAGTTTTCGCGCAAGGTGGTGCTGCCGCCCGATCCGCATTTTGTCGACGTGGTCGGCACCGGCGGTGATGGCACGCATACCTTCAACATTTCCACCGCGGCGAGTTTCACGGCGGCCGCGGCCGGCGCGCGAGTCGCCAAGCACGGCAACCGCGGCGTGTCCTCCAAATCCGGCGCCGCCGACGTGCTCGAAACGCTCGGCGCGGTGATCGCGCTGGAGCCCGAGCAGGTTGCGGCCTGCATAGCCGAAGTCGGCTTCGGCTTCATGTTCGCGCCCAAGCATCATCCGGCGATGAAAGTCGTCGCGCCGGTGCGTAAGGAACTCGGTGCGCGCACTATCTTCAACATCCTTGGCCCGCTGACCAATCCGGCCGATGCGCCGAACATTCTGATGGGCGTGTTCCACGTCGATCTAGTCGGCATCCAGGTGCGCGCCTTGCAGCGGCTCGGCGCACAGCGCGCGCTGGTGGTCTGGGGCAGCGACGGCTTGGATGAAATTTCACTCGGCGCGGCGACCAAAGTCGGTGAACTGCGCGACGGCGTGGTGCGAGAATATGAAATCCATCCGGAAGACTTCGGCATCGCGATGTCGGCGACACGCAACCTGCGCGTCGAAGACGCGGCCGAATCCGGGCAGCGCATGCTCGAAGCGCTGAGCGACCAGCCTGGCCCGGCGCGCGAGATCGTCGTGCTGAATGCCGGCGCCGCGCTGTACGCGGCCGGTGTTGCCAGCGACATCACAGACGGCATCGCCCGCGCGCGGCAGGCAATCGCCAGCGGCGCCGCCCGCGCCAAACTCGACGACTACGTGCGCGTCTCGCGCCGTCTCGGCGGCCTCAAGCCATGAGCGGAAGGAGCGGCATCCTGCCTCGACGAGTACCCTCCCGTCGCGTTCGACGTGACGATGACGAGGGTTTTGTCCGCAGCGATGGGGTTAATATCTGGCATCCTCGCGTGCCGCTGCGCCAGCGCGCCGGGCGCAATGCCCATCCACCCGCTTTACCGACCGAAATAGGAGACCGCTTATGCACTCGACACGGATGATATGCAATGCCGCTGTTTTGGCCGTGAACCTCGCTCTGGCCTCGTGCGGTGGCAACCTCGCGGAACAGGAGCTCGACGAGTCGCCGATCGGCACCCTTGCCGCGGCGCTGGACTCGCCGATTTACGACCGGGCACGGGCTTACGCGGCGGCCCACCCAAAGCGGGATGGAGCTTCATGGGATCAGTGGTGCGGCTCGTTGGTGTGGCGCTTTGGGAATCTGCCCGCCTCCGCGGCCCGGCCCTCGGCCATCGAAGCCTACAGGGACTCGACGATCGTTTCTACGGACGCCAGCCGAGCGCTCACCGGAGCCATCCATTATTGGGATATTGGGACCTACGGTCACGTCGGGGTCGACCTCAATGGCGGCGGGGCGAAGGTCTTCATGGCCACCCGCAACCTGGCCGAGTCGTGGGGAGACGCCATCGGCATCAACAGTGTAAGCGGGTATTCGGGCCGGACGGGGGCGCGGTACCTGGGCTGGGCGATGGACTACGCGGGCGGCCGGATTGCCGGCGGCGGCGACCCTCCGGGCGGGGGCACCGGCGGCTCGCTGCCCAAGACGACGACCGAGGAGGACGGCATCCCGGGCGTCATCTATTACAAGCGCATCCAAACGATCGGTCAGCGCGACTTTGGCTATACGGGTCCCATCGATGGCGTGACCGGGCCGCAAACGGAAAAGATTCGCGTGCGGATCACCGCGCGTGAGCTCAACTCCCGCGGGGGTCCGCGGACCTCGGCGCAGGAAGATGGCATTCCCGGCCCCGTCTACTGGACGCGCGTCCAGACTGTCGGCCGGAGCTTCGGCTACACAGGGCCCATCGACGGGGTTCCCGGCAGCAATACCTACAACGCTGAGCACCGGATCGCCGGCTACGCAGTAAACCGAGCCTTCTAAAGCGAACCGCCGCCCGCCTTTCGCGCGCCTTCCGCCTGCCTTCTCGCCTTCCGCAACAAGACTCCTAGGCTGTGGGCTGCAACGATGTCAGCCGATTTTACCAGCAGGTCCGACGCCTGCTGAGCGTAACCCCGGGCATGTACGCCGCGATCAGAAAACGCCAAGCTCCGCGCTCTGGGATCTGAGATGGCTGGGCCATGAAGCACGACGAGGCGGGAGGCTGCATGCATCGGGAGATTATACTCGCATGGTCGCACTTCTGGATTCGGTTCGTGGCAATGCCGATTTTTGTGAGTATGACTGCGCGAAATTTATCCGATGGCTTCTGAGGGAGACAGATTGTGCGATAAGTTCTGTCTTCCGGAACTTACCAAACCTGCCATCCTTCCCTCTGGAGCGCTGCATGTCTTTCCGATCGCCTCCGGCTTTGATGACGCTCGTGATTGCTGTCCTCGCGCTCGTGAGTGCGCCCCGGCCAGCGTACGCGTGCCAGCTCTCCCGTCCGGTATCCCCCCTCGAGCACCTCTATGGTGCCAGCGCCGTCGTGTACGGCGAGGTCGTGACCGCCACCGCGCAGGGCTATCTCGTGCGCTTCAAAGACACGCTGGCGGGAGCAACGAACCTGACCGAGACGGTGCTTCCGTTCTCGGACTGCGACACCCTCACGGTGGGAACCAGGCTCGCGCTCGCGCTGCGCAGTCCGATGCCGAGCCGCTTCGTGCTCTATCCGGTGATGCAGTGGCCAAGCGAGGCGGAGAACCAGGAGCTGATCCGCGCATTCAGCGGCGCGGCTACGGATGCGGCACGGGCGAAGGTGCTTGTCGCGCACGCGCACAAGGGTCGGGCGAGCTACGTGGACTTTCCGGCGATCGCGCTGTTCCTTTTGCACACCCCTGGCGTGGTCAAGGCGCTATCTGCCCCTGCGGCCAGGCGGTTGCTCGCCGACCTCTCGCATCACCCGCGGGCGCGCGCCGATGCCACGGCAGCACTCGCAGCGCACTCCAGCAGCGCACGGCGGCCGTAGCGCTCCGGCAGGACCAGAACAGGGGCACAGGCTGCCTGCGGCCCCGAGTCTTCGACCGTGATGAACCGGAGGACCGTGAGGCCAAACCAATGCGACAATTTGCCGCAGCTTTTTGAAAGCTACGCGCAAGGGAGTGCCAGCAAGCTCCGGGACGACAGCACACGTTTCTGCCAAAGCTTCCGGTTCACTGACTGAGCTCAGGCATCGGGGGGCCTATCTGCCGGAGCGATCCCATGCCAAATCAGGCGTGCGAGGTCCGCAACGATCCGCTTGCTGAACGTGCCGTTGTGAGCGCCCATGCGCTCGAACGTGGCCAGGCTGTGGGCGACCGCGATGAGGTTGAGGACAAGCATTCCGACGTCAGGGCAGTCGATCTCGCCGCGCTGGCGGTGGGCTTCGAAGGTTGCGGTCAGCTCGGCGATAAGCTGCTCCAGCGGAGAGTCGGGCAGGCGCTGCCGGAAGGACTCGTAGTCGAACGCGGGATGGTTGGCGAGCGGAGTCAGGACCGCAACGAACTCGCGAAAATAGTCGAGCAGCTCGGCGGCGACCCGCTCAAGGTGCGGCAGGCCGTGAGTGCGCCCGCCGCGGCGCGGAACCAGGACCTTCATATTCGGAGCCGGCGGCGTCATGGCGGCGAACAGCAGGTTTTCCTTGGAGCCGTAGCGCTGAAACAGAACCGCGCTTGAGACCCCGACCGCTTCGGCGATCCGGCGGCTGGAGATCGTGATTCCCTCTTTTATGACCACCTCGCGGACTCTGGCCAAGAGCTCGTCATCTTCTATGATCTTTCGTCGTCCCATGGGTGCTCTATCTCAGCGTACATTACTCGTAGGTCAGGGCTTCGCGAACAGACATTCGCCAGGCTTGCCGGGCCGGCCAGAGGCTTGCGAGCGCACTACCGGTGAGGGTAACGACGAGCCAGATCGCGGCGCCTTTGGGTTCCCAAGCGAGTGCAATCTCGGTCCCGCTGCTGATGAGGCGCCGCAGGATTTGATCGCCGATGGCCTTGGTCAGCGGTACGACCGTCACCGTCGCCATCAGCCAGGCGAGCGCGCCGACGGCCAAGCCTTCGATGACGATGATCTGGGCGATGCGGGTCGGCGTCGCACCGATGGCGCGCAGCACACCGAGCTCGCGGCGGCGCTCGCTGACGTTCAGGCTCACGGTCGTAACCAGGCCGAGAACACCGACGCTGGCGAGGATGCAAGATACGATGATCAGGAAGACGTAGATCATGACCATGTGCTGATCGAAGGAGTAGCGGCTCTCGCGCTTGGTCGTTGCCTGCACCACGGCGATGCCCGCGGTCTCCAGCGCCGCTTCGACCTGCGCCTTTATGCGATCGAGCGCCTCGCTGTCCGCAGTCGCCAGCATGAGGCCCAGGCTGTTTATCGTACCGGCGCGCGCGCGTCCGGCGAAAAATGCTAGCGAGACATAGGCGGCCGGCGGCAAAAACGGCTCGCGGCTCACCCCGGCGAGCCGCAGCGCGACGTCCTTCCCATCCAGGCGCAGCCGAACCTCCGAACCCAGCGCCGGCCGGTTGAGCCGGTCGTACAGGGCCGTATTGACGACGACGCGCTGCGCATCTACGAGCAGCCCATCGCCGAGCGACAGATCGAACACGATCAAGCGCGATTGCGTCGGCAGCCCGATCACGGTGACCTTATTGCGCCTGCGTTCGTCGGTCTGATTGCTCAGTTTGCCCTCTGCCACCAGCCAACCCTCGACGGTGGACACGCCAGGAATGCGGTTTGCGACCTGCTCGACGGTGCTGCGCGGATGGTCACCGGCCAGGCGCACGGACAGATCGGCCCGCGCGGTTTCATAGAAGCGATCGACGGTATGGACTAGCGACTGCCGGACATTCAGCGCCGACATGAAGAAGATGCCGCCTACCGTCAGCGTCACCATGGTCAGCGCGACTCGTAGACGATGGCGCGCGACGTTGCGCAGCGCCAGCAGCAGCACGCGGCTAAACCCGGCGACAGCTGCCAGTGCCCGATCAAGCACGGACGTGCCGAAGACGCGACCGGACGGGCCGCCGACCGCCAGCGCTTCTCGCACGGGGACGCGCGTGCCAAGCCAAACCGGAATCATCGCCGCGCCAATCGGCACCGCGGTTCCGACGATGAGGACCAAGGCGTAGATCCAAAGCGGGACCGCATAGCTGGCGATGTCGAAGTTGAGGAACACCGCCAGCCCGCGACACAACCAGCGCCCTCCTAAAAGACCCAGCGGCAGCGCCATCGCGATCGCCGCCACGCCGAGCAGTCCTGCTTCCAGCAGATAGACGCGAGCAATCTGCAACCGCGAGCCGCCGAGCGCTTTCATGACGCCGATCTGCCGAATCTGTCCGGCCAGCAGCGCGGTCAGCACGTTGAAGACGAGCACGCCGCTCAGCGCGAGGATGAAGAAGCCGAAGACCGCGAGCGACAGCATAAGCAGCCCCATGATCTTCGCGTGCGGATGTTCACCGGGCTCGGGCACGTCGATGCGCTGCACGTGGTGGCCGCGCCGTTCCAGGTGGGACGCCACCTCGCCAGCGATCCGGTGAATGTGCGCTTCATCCAGCGGGTGCTGCGCGACGCGGATCGCCAGATGATCGTAATAGGGCTCTTCGCCCAGGGCCGCCAGCGCATCGAGCGTGACGTAGCCGTAAACGAGGTTTTCCATGCGCGCCTGCGCCTGACCCACGTCATGAATCGAACCGCTGACGCGCAGCGTGAGCGGGTGTCCGGCGTCGGTGCGCACGCTCACCGAATCGCCGATCCGAGCGTGCGCGACCTGCAAGGCATCGCGCTCGATCGCAAGCTCGCCGGCACCTTGTGGCCAGGCCCCGCGCTGTAGCGCGACCGTGCCGATGCGTGACCCGGCAAAGTCGCGACGCGCGAACAGGACGAGATTGCTCCACCTTGCAGGGCCGGACTTCACGCGACCGCGGACCGTTCTTCGCGCCTCGGCCTCTTGCACGCCGGGCAGCGCCTGTACGCTGCGCACGTCGTCCTCGCCAAGCCGCGCCACGATTAGCGTCGCCGACGCAGGATTGGTCAAGCGATAACCATCGTTCAGCGCCCGCGTGAGGATGGCGTACGCCGAGAGCACGGCGAAAAACCCGGCGATGCCCAGCGAGAGCGAAAGCACGATGCTCGCGGAGCGGACACGCTCGCCGCGCAGATCGCGCAGCGCCTTATGAAAGAGCGTCCTCATCGGGGGGCTCCGCCGAGGCTTGCCGTCGAGCTGGAATCGGCTACGACCTTGCCGTCGGCGATGCGAAGCGTGCGGTCCGCCAAGCCGGCGATATCGGCGTCATGGGTCACGACCAGGACGGTCTTGCCGTCTGCCGCCAGTGCGTGCAAGAGTTCGATGACCTCTTTGGCAGTGGCGGAGTCGAGATTTCCCGTGGGCTCATCCGCCAGCACGACGCGCGGATCGTTGGCCAGCGCGCGGGCGATGGCCACCCGCTGCTGCTCACCGCCCGACAGGGCGGAGGGGAGCTTGCCGGCGTGCGCCGCGACGCCGACACGCGAAAGCAGGGACATGGCGCGGGCACGGCGTTGTCCAACCGGGATCGCGCCCGCGAAATCCATCGGCAGCATCACGTTTTCCAGAACCGTCAAGGTCGGAAGCAGCTGAAAAAACTGAAAAACGAAGCCGACCGTATGCCCGCGCCAACTGGCCAGCCGCGCTTCGCCGAGCGACTCCAGCGCAGTTCCGTTGACGACGACAGAGCCCGCGGTTGGACGATCGATTCCACCAATCAGATTGAGCAGCGTGGACTTGCCGCTGCCAGACTTGCCGATCAAGGCGACGAGTTGTCCCTTAGCGACCGCCAGGTCGATGTCGCGCAGTATGGGGACCTCGCCGGCCGGACTGCGGTAAGTCTTTACGATGCGTCGCAAAGAAATCATTCGGACCTCCTTGACAAACCTTGCCAATATATAAGTAACCAGTTGATTATATATTTTCCTTCTTCGGTAAAGTCAACTTCTGATGACTCTTGTTTACCGAGGGCCGCCTAGACCACTGAGCTCGCCGGAACCGCGGTCGTTATGTGACCGGCAGGGCTTGCTGGCTGCGCGTGATCGCGTCTTCGCACGCGGCCAGATCGAGGACGAGTGCGATCCCTATGCACGCAGCCCGGCTCACGGCGCACCCCAAGCCGGCCATTGCAGGAGCGTGCGCTGCTCAACACGCCTCGGGCACACCGCACCTCAGTAGTAGAGCCGGGTGCGCCGCGCCTTATGCCGATCTACATCAGCGCCAGGAAGCTCTCAAAAAAGTGATGCAGGGGATCCGAGCAGGCGGCGCAAAGGAGCAGCGCCGCGCCGGAGACGGCGACCGCTACGCGCAGGACGCGCTGGGACTGCGCCGCGCCGATCGGCTGACCATTGAGCAGAGCATGCACGCGCTCATCGATCTGGTCGGCAGAGCAGAAGGATGCGGTCGTGGCCAGGGTCGTGCTCTGCGCGCGGACGAGCCTCACGAGAGCGCTAGCGACCGCACTGGCATCGCCGCTGCAAAGAGCTGCTTGATGATCGCACAGGCGCTCGGTGGCGCTGTTCCAGCGCGCAAAGATACGACCGGAGAGCCCGGGCGCTCCGAGCAGGGTGCAGGCGGCAAACAAGCTGCGTTTCCATTGATCGCCCTGCTGCGCGTGCGCTGCTTCATGGGCGAGGACCGCTTGGTGCTCACTCTCGTTCAGCAGCCGCTCCGCGCCGGACGAGATGAACACTCGCGGACGGCGGATGCCGGCGACCATGCAGAACGGGGTGTCGGACTTAATACGCAACAGCGGTAGCCCCGGACCCGCATGCTCCTGCGCCGACGATTCAAGCTCACGCAGTGAGCGCACGGCGCGCAGCGCCGCCCGTCCGTGTCGCACCGCTTCCACAAGGCCGAACAGCAACACTCCGGCGACCATAAGCACTGCCCACCCTTCGTGCGCCCAGCCGGCGCCATGCAGGAGGCAGAGGTGCGGGTGATGCAGATGTTGCAAGCAGTGATCGCCCTCGCCATTGCGGAGCGCGGCCAGCGAGTGCGCCATCAGCACGACCATCACCGCGCCACCCAGCAGCGGCGGTGCCGCCAGAGCAATTGCTGCCAGGCTGCGCTCGACGCCGCAGCCCGCCTGCCGCGCCTGACTCTCCCCAAGCCGCAGCAGCAGATAGCCCAGCGCCGACAGCCCCCACGACACCAGCAGGAACACCAGCAGAAATCCGATCAGGCTGCCGAGCGCTGTCATCGCTTGGTACTCCGATGGACGGCGATGAGCCGCTCAAGCTCATCCAAGTGAGTGGCGTCTACCCGCGCGGCGGCATCGACGAACGCCGCCAGGACCGGGGTCGATGAGCTGCTCAGAAACTCGGTGACCGCCTGTTCGATGAGGCCGCGCTTGTGATCTTCGCGGGACAAGGCGGGCCGATAGACGAACGCGAGGCCGTCCTTGCTGCGGAGAAGCAGCCCCTTTTTATGAAGCCGATCCAGGGTCGTCATCACCGTCGTGTAGGCGAGCGGCGGCGAGCCGCGGAGCCGCTGGGCGACGGCGCGTACGGCGAGCGGCCCGTGGTCCCAAAGAACATCCATCACCTGCTGCTCAAGCGCGCCGAGCGGGCTGATTTTTCTAAGAGGAGTCGACACGGAAACATTATTTATCATTGCCAACCTACTACAGTCAATAGTAGGTTTGGGAATTGCGCGTCATGGATTCCTACCTCTTGTCCCCAGCTTTGTATCACCTAGACCGAGGGAGTCTGCACCGATGAGCTTCGCTCGCTGCACTGCACCACTCCTGTTTCTGATGGTGGCCGTCGACACCATGGGAAACAGGGCCGCGGCCCAGGGGATAGGGGCTCCGATCCGCCTCGATCGGCAGCGTGTCATCGAGCTTAGTTCGGCGCAAGCACCGGATATCCTTTTGGCTCGCGCTCGCGCCAATGAAACCCGAGCCTTGCGCATCGGAGCGGGGGCGTACGCGCCAACCAACCCAGAGCTTGCCGTCTCTGCCGGCCCGCACTTTTATCCCGACAATACGCTCACGCCCGACTGGGCCATTTCACTGCAGTGGCCCATCGATGTCTCAAGGGCGCGCTCGGCCCGCATCACTGCGGTCGAAGAATCGGTGCGCGCGGCCGATGGCGAAGCGCTGGCCGCGGCGCGGACCGTGATTGCGGAGGCTCTCGATCTGCTCGTGCGCACGCTGGGCGCCAACGAGCGAGTCCGAATCGAAATGCAGCGAGTGGGGCTGGATGAATCGCTGCTCCAGGTCGCGCAGGCGCGGCGCCGCGCAGGCACCACCGGGGACGCCGAAGTGGCGCTGGCCCTCGTGCTCCGCGCCGACAGCCAGGCGCGGCTGCGCACCGCCGAAGCCGAACGCGATGCGGCGCTTGTGATGCTGCGCACACGCATCGGGCTCGATGCGGCCGCGCAAATCGAGCTCATCGAAGCCGGGCTCGATGATGAGCCGCCGCCCTTGGAGCAGCTGCTCGGCAGGCTGGCGGGGCGGGCCGATCTCATGGTTGCGGCGGCGCGGCGCAAGGCGGCGCAGGCCGATGTGACATTACAGCGCAGGCTTGGAATCCCCGTGCCGCGGATCTTCGCGACCGGCGGGCGCTCCAATGAGTACTACTTCGAGGCCGGAGTGCAGATGCCGCTTCCTGTGTATCAGAGCAATCAGACGAATCGGGCCGTGGCCGTGGCGCGAACCGAGACCAGCCGGGTTGAAGAACAGAGCGTGAGAGCCAGAGCTGAAGGGGAGATTCGCACCGCCTACTTGCTCTATCGCGGCGCGCAGGCTGCATATCTCACCCTGCGCGACGCCCTTCCGGCAATCACCGACGCCGATCATCTGGCGACGCGGAGTTTTGAGCTGGGCCAGAGCACGCTGACGAGCCTCCTTGGGGCCCGGCGAGAGGTGCTCTCGGCGCGCGTGGCGCTCGTCGAGGCGCAGATCACCATCCGGCGTACGCGCCTTGGTGTCGATGCGGCGGCGGGGAGGTTGCCATGAAGCCTCTGCATTCCTATGTCCACTTCGCATTGGTGGTGGCGCTCGCCGCGGGATGCAAAAAGCCAGCGCCGCCGCCAGCCCCTGAAGCACCGGCTGCGGCATCCAAGCAGATCGTCGAGCTGAGCGAAGAGGGCCTGCGCAATGCCGAGGTGCGCACGGCCAAGCTGTCGCCGCAGACCTTCGGTCCGCGCATCACCGCCACCGCCACGATTGCCGCAGATCCAAAAGACATCGCGCGCCTCGGTGCGCGGGTCTCGGGGCGCGTCATGGCGATCCTCGTCAAGCTCGGGGACGAAGTTGCAAAAGGACAGCCGCTCGTCGAGATCGACGCGGTCGAGCTGCACCAGGTCTCCATGGAGTTTCTGACCGCAGC
>CALFML010000522.1 GCA_937879845.1 uncultured Myxococcales bacterium | reverse complement strand
TCCGCGACCGCCGCAGGCTCCGCGACCGCCGCAGGCTCCGCGACCGCCGCAGGCTCCGCGACCGCCGCAGGCTTCGCGACTGCCGCAGGCTCCGCGACTGCCGCAGGCTCCGCGACCGCCGCAGGCTCTGCGCCTGCCGCAGGCTCCGCGACCGCCGCAAACGCTCCGTCCGCCGGTGCGGGAAGCGGTGTTCCTGCCCGTGCTCCCGGAGCCGGCGTGCAGGGCGGCGCGGAGAGTCCGGTCGGGTCGCCGCTGCTGCTGCCGCTTTTACGGCTGCCGCGCGCCGACATCGAGCACCTGTCGTTGCTGCTCGGCGGTGAGCTTTACGAGCGGCTGCCGGTGACGGTGCCACTGGCGCTGCTGCAGATCCTGCTCAGCTGGCTCCTGCTCACCGGCTCGCTCGGCGTGCTGCGGCGGCAGTCGTGGGCGCTGTCGCTGTGGAGCTGGGCCTGCATGGTCAACCTGCCGTTTAGCATGCTGTCGCTGCTCGTGACGCTGGTGCACAGCCGCGCGCTGCGCAATAACCTCGGACCGCAGGTGGCGCAGGCGCTGGCCAAGGCCAGCGGGCGCTCGATCGAAGCGGAGCAGTATTACGTAAACCAGCTCATCCGGCTCTATGTCGGGGGGCAGGGCGCGTTTTTGGCCCTGTGGGCGCTCTTGCTCGGCGGGACGGCGCTATACCTGCAGCGCTACGTCGCCGCCGGCCGACGCCCCTAGCCGATTACGCCTTTACCATCTTGAAGGCGTGCGACCACTGGTTGCGGTTGAAGCCGCGGGCGCACCACAGCTGACACAGCGGCTCGATCGCGCGGGCCACTTCGACCTTGCCCATGTCCTCGGCATCCCAGCCGAACTGGTCGCAGATGTGCGCGACTTGCTGCTTGGCGGCATCGTCGTTGCCGCAGATGAACATCGTCGCCCGGCCGCCGGGGAAGGTCGGGTTGACCATGAAGGGGTTGCCCACCGAGTTGAACGCCTTGACTAGCCGCGCCTCCGGAAAGGCGCGCTGCAGCTGCTCCATGAGCGAGTCGTTGGCCGGGGTGAAATACTGCAGCATGCCGTTTACCGGCGGCTTCTCATCCAGCGGGTTCGTGGTGTCGATGACCACCTTGCCGGCGAGGTTTTCGCGGCCGGCCAGCGCCAGCGCACCCTCGGCCGCCCGGCCGAGCACGGCGAGAACGACGATCTCGGCGTGGCGGGCGGTGGCGGCGAAGTCTCCAAGGGCGATGCCGGCTCCTTTTTCCGCCTGCCAGGCGCCGAGCTTGGCCGGATCGCGGCTGCCGAGCATCACGTCATGCCCATGCTTTTTGAACCCGAGGGCCAGAACCTGCGCCACCTGACCCGAACCGAGGACCCCGATCTTGGACATCTTGCTTGCTCCTTGTCCCTGCGAATGTGCTTGCGCGTAAGCCCGTTGCAGCGGCCTTAGGTACCCGAGCCGAGGCGACGGCGCCGGACATCTTAGCACGGGCGGGGCCCGCGGCGGGGGAGCCTACTGCTTTACGAACTTGCCGGATTTCCAGACGTAGCGGGTCTTTTTGTCCTGCCACGGCAAGAGGATCGGAATCATGTCTTCGGCCGGCAGCTCGCCGTAGCTTGCCTCGGAGAAGCCGATCGCCGGCTGCGGGACAAGCTCAAGCTCGGTGCTCTTGCCCTTTTTGGTGAAGTTCACCTGCACCGTCAGGCGCCGCGCCCCCTGCTCTTTGGCGACCTCGGTGGCGAACAGCGACTCGAAGCGGCCGCCGGCCAGGTGGTAGATGCGCAGCACCTCGCGGCCGCCGCCGTTGCCGTGCTCGGCGATGCGCAGCGCCACCGCTTGCTTGTCGCCGTCTAGGGCGATGAGCTGCACGTCCTTGATGTCGCTGCGCGAGGGCGCCATTTCCAAATACGCATACGCCTTGCCGGAGAAGGCCAGGAACTTGCCGGCCATGAGCACGCGGCCAAGCCCGTCGCCGATGTCGGCGTTTTTCTCAAAAAACACATCGCTTGCGCGGACCTTGAGATCCTTGAGCAGATCGCCGTAGCTCGACTGCCCTTCCTCGAACTCCACCTCCGACAGCTGCGAGGCGCGGTCGGTCGGCGAGGTCTCGGCGTAGCTCAGCTTGCCGGCGCCTTGGCCCGGACCGTCGCTGTCTACTACCCGGACCGCCAGCCGCAGCGCCGCGCCGTCGCGGAAGCCGGGGATAATCTTTTTCGGCATGCGCAGCTCGACGGCATAGCCGCGCGGCTGCAGCGCGTCGTAGACCTCGAACACCGGTCCGCCTTTGAGCGGCGCGCGGCCCGCCGGTCCCTCGCCCGGGACGATCTTGGGCGGCGACTTGGCCTCCCAGCGGGTCACCCGCGCCTGCTTCTGCGGCCCGTGGGCCGGCCAGATGCGCAGCTTGTCGATGCGCAGCGACTCGCCGGCGCTGTTCTCCACCCCGAACGCCAGCTCGACGTGATCTTCGCTCGTGCCGGCCTCCTTGCTGCGGATGATGATGTCGTCATCGACATCGACCAGGAGGTACAGGTTTTTGCTGTCGTAATTGCAGCTGACGCGCGCCGCCAGCGTGCGTCCGGTCATGCCGGGGGCCGGGCTCACCTTGAGGATGATCGGGCTCACGCCCTCCCAGTCGCTGAGCAGGCCGTCGATGTGGATGGTTCCTTCATCGGCCAGGCCGCACGGGATGGTGGTCACATCGCCGGCGCGCGCTTTGGCCGGCCCCGCCACGGACAGAAAAATCCCCAGACTCACAGCTACGCGGGCGTACATGGCCCAAGTATAACTAAAATGACTCCACCCTCTGGCTCGGGTTTTCCGTCGCGCGCAGAAGACAAACCGGCGCTAGACGCCCGGGGTCGGCGGATGCACGATGCGCACCATCCCCTGCAGCCGCTTGGAGATATGAACCTGGTTGTTGGCATCGACGATGATCGCCCCGGCGTCGGGGATCGAGTCGATGAGCTGCAGGCCGCGCTCGGGCCCCATGATAAGGATTGCATCATCGAGGCCGTCCGCGGTGGTCGCATCCTTGGCGTACACGGTGACCGAGCGGGCCGCCCGCGCCGGGTAGCCGGTGCGCGGATCGAGGATGTGGTGGTAGCGGGTGCCGTCTTTGACGAAGCCGCGCTCGTAGTCGCCGGCGGTGGAGAAGGCGTGATCGCGCACCGGACAGACCGCGAAGTAATCGCCGGCGTTGCCGCGCGGATCGCGGATGCCGGCGACGAAAGGCTGGCCGGCCTTGCTGCCGAACAGCATCAGATCGCCGCCCGCCTGCACCATGCCGTTGCGCAGCCCGAGGTCGCGCAGCACCCGCACCGCCGCGTCCACGGCGTAGCCCTTGCCGATGCCGCCCAGGTTGATAGCCATGCCCGGCTTGCCGAGCATGATCGTGTGCTCCTTGGGGTTGAGCCGGATCTGCTTCCAGCTAATGAGCGGCAGGCGGCGCTTGATCTCCTCGGGGTTTGGCAGCTCCGGCCTCAGGTCGTCGTCGAAGTGCCACAGCCCTTTGAGGGCATAAAACGAGATATCGAACGCGCCGCCGGAGCGCCGCGAATAATTGATCGAGTCCTGCACGACCGCGAACACCTCCGGCGACACCGCCACGGCGGCGCGGCCGGCGGCGGCGTTGACCCGGGAGATCTCGCTGTCCGGGCGCCAGGTGGTCATGAGCCCTTCCAGGCGGCGGATCTCGGCGAACGCGCGGTCGATCTTGGCACCGACCGCGTCGTCGATCTGCGCCGAAGGCTCGCCTTCGACAAACACCCGCAGCTGGACCAGCGTCCCCATCGCCACGCCGGAGCGGGTGACGTAAAAACCCGCCGGGCTGGCCGCGCTGACCTCTCCGGTGGAGGTCGGGGCAGGGGGAGACACCGGTGGGGGAGACGCTTGCTGCTGCGGGGCCGTGCCGGCCGCGAGCGCTGCCGGGCCGCTCCCATGCGGCGGCATGACGAACAGAGCCAAAGCCGGAAACCAAGAAGTCCACGACGAGCTACGCACGTTCACAACGTAGCTCGGACGCGCGGGCAGTGCCACGCCGTTGTCACGGTCGCCCCGCGAAGTCTTGTCGCAACGACGCCTCCGGCCCGGAGGCGTACGCGCCCCGCGCCTGGCGGCATCGGCGTCCCGGCGGCGCTCCGGTGTTTGTCGGCTCGGTGATCTGCTTACTATGAAGAGGCGGCTGACGGCTGTGGAGGGTCCACGCCGTATCGCTGCAGCGGCTCCGTCCGCACTCCACGGCTACCGATTCCAAGGGAGGTCTTGATGGCAAAAGCGCAGAGGCTGAAATTACGGCGACGTATGGCTGGCTGGGTCCGGGCGGGGGCCTTGGGGCTGGGGCTGGCCGCCAGCTCGTGCGGCGGCAGCTCGCCCCCCGCGCCGAAGCAGTGGTACGCCACCTGCGGCGATGTGGTGTGTCACGGCTACGACGCAAAAGCCGGAGTCCCCGCGTGCACGACCGAGGCCATCGGCGCGTCCTGCGCGACGGCCAGTGCGAGCTGCGATCCGATGGACTCATGCAACGTGCTGTATGTGTGTGCCGAAAAAGATCCCAAGATGGAGCCCGGCGGCTGTCCGATCTCGCGACGGCAGTTCAAGACCGAGATCAACTACCTCGATCAGGACGGCTTGAAGCAGTACGCCGATGAGCTGTCGCGGGTGAAGCTGGCGACCTATAAGTACAAGAGCGGCGGTCCGACGCGCCTGGGCTTCATCATCGAGGATCACGAGCCGAGCGTCAGCATCGACTCGGGCCGCGACATGGTGGATCTGTACGGCTACACCAGCATGGCGGTGGCGACGCTCAAGCTGCAGCAGAAGCAGCTGGCCGAGCTGCAGCAACAAGTCGCCGAGCTATCGGCGCAGCTCAAAGCGGCGAAGGCCGGACGGCGCTAGCCACGCTCAGGCGGGCTTGCGCAGCGAGCGGAGCAAGTACCAGATATTAAACGCCATGAACAAAAGCAGGAGCGCGCTCACCGGCAGCGTCCACACCGCCGACCGCGGCGACTCGCCGTCGATGACGATCCACGCATCGGCCGGCACGGTCAGCGGCTCGCTCACCTGAACCGCCTGCACCTGTTCCCATAGCAGCACGGTGGTCTGCTCTTTTTGCAGCGTCAGCTGCGGCATGGCAAAGGCGGCATCGCTGCCCGCTGCTTTGACCTCCGCGGGCGCCGCTTGGGTCGGAGCGGGGGCCGCATCCGTCGCGCCCGGGTTCGCCGGGGCTGCCGGGTTCGCCGGAGCCGCCGGGTTCGCCGGAGGCGGGGCGGCGCCTGGGGTCAGCTGATAGCGCACCGGCTGCGCCAGCACATCCGGCCCCGGCAGGACCAGCCCGGCCGGCGTCACCGACAGCGCGCCGAGCGGCACGCGGTAGGTCTCGATGCGGTGCCACAGCCAGATGCCCAGCGCGTCGATCTGCGCCAGCACCCGCTGCCGCGGCAGGCCCTGCGGCGGCAGCCGCAGCACGTAGCCGAAGCCGTCCTTGGTCTCGATCCCCGGACCGTGCGGCAGGCCGATGCGCTCGATTTCGCGCCGCGCGTCCGCCTCGGAGGGGAACTTGTCCTTGGACAGGAGCACGCGCAGATCGTCGGCGAACAGCACGTCGATGAGCAGCTCCTGGTCTTTGCTTACTTGCAGCGGTTCACCGGAGCGATCGGCGGTCGCGAGCGGCTGCGGCAGCGGCCCGGCGGGCAAGGCCTTGAGCTTGCCCAGGTCGAGCGCCCGCAGGGCCTGCGTCTGCTTGAAATAGTCCGTCACCGCGTCGGCAAAGTAGACCTCGTCGAAGCGCCGCAGGCGGCCGGTGAAGCGGTTGTCGGCAAACCGCGCCGCAACGCCCGGCGTCGCGATCAGCAGCTTGCTCGCCGCCCCGCCGGTCCCCAGGATTCGGAAGACCTGCGTCCGCAGCCGGCTGCCCTTGGGATCGAACGCCAGCGCGTTGCGCCGATCCGGCAGCCCGCTTAGCCGTACATAGCCGCCGGCCGCTTCGTCGAGCTTGCCCGACTTGAGGGCTTCGGTCGCCTCCCCCAAAATGCGCGGCTCCGCCGGCTGCAGCGCATACGTAAGGTCCGCCCGCATGCGGTAAAGCAGCAGCGCCCCCACGAGCAGCACCGCGATCGCGACCAGCGGATGCCGGCGCGGCAGCGGCACCGAGAGTTTCAAAAGCTCTGGGTCGATGGCATCCGGTGGAATCGGCGCGCCGGGCTCGCCGGCCGCAGTCGCGCCGGTCTCGGCATCCGCCGCCGGTGAGTCGAGAGGGGGAGTGCGCGCGTCCTCAGCCATGTCCCATATCCATGTCCAGCCAGGGTCCCTGTCCTTGGGGACCTTATCCGACTGACTTTGAATTTACCATGGGTTTGTCACGACGGCGCGGCGGCGGCCGCCGGTGCGCCGGCCGCGCTTGCGGCTGCGCCAGCTTCGCGAAAAGCTCGCGGCAGACCGCCGGTGGATCCGCGATTTAGGTGCGGCTAGTGCGCGGCGACAGTTCGATCGAGTATTGTGGTTTCTGATGAGTTTGCCGTACGCCCAACGCCGGGCTGAGTTTCTCGCCCGGATTCCTCCCACCGCCGTCGCTGTCATCGCGGGAGCCCGCGAGGTCCGGCGTAACTCCGACAACCACCATCGCTTTCGCCAGCCCGCCGATCTGTTCTATCTGACCGGGTTCGCCGAGCCGGAAGCGCTGGCGGTGCTGGCGCCCGCCCGGGCCAGCACCTCCGGTCCGTTTACGCTCTTTGTCCGCCCGTGCGATCCGCACAAAGAGACCTGGTACGGTCGCCGCGCCGGACTTGAAGGGGCGCGTGAGCACTACGGCGCGGATCAGACCTTCGACATCGCCGAGCTGGAAGAGCGGCTCGGCGAACTCCTCGACGGCTGCACCGAGGTGCATATGTTCGTCGGGGATGAGCCGGCGATCGACGCCCTCGTGGCGCGGGTCATCGCCGGGCTGCGCCACAACGAGCGCAACGGCCGGCGGGCCCCCCGGCGCATCGTCGATCTCAGCGAGACCCTGCACGAGCTGCGGCTGCGCAAAGACCTGGACGCGCTCACCCGCATGCGCCGCGCCGCCGCGATCACCGTGGAAGCGCACGCCGCGGCGATGCGCGCCTGCCGCGCCGGACGCCACGAGTACGAGATCGAAGCGCTCATCGACTACATTTTCCGCCGCAACGACGGCCTGCCGGGCTACGGGTCGATCATCGGCGGCGGCGCCAACGCCACGATCTTGCACTATGTCGACAACCGCGACGTGCTGCGCGCCGGTGAGGTGCTGCTCGCCGACGCCGGCTGCGAGTGGCAGGGCTTCACCGCCGACATCACCCGCTGCTACCCCATCGCCGAGCCCGGCCGTCCGGCGCGCTTCACCACCGCCCAGCGGCGCTTGTATGAGGCCGTGCTCGCCGCCCAGCTCGCCGGCATCGCCGATGCCGAGCCGGGTGCGACGCTGGAGAAGATCCACGAGACCTGCACCCGCCACCTGACCCAGAGCCTGGTCGAGCTGGGCCTGCTGCACGGCGCAGTGGACGACCTTATCGCCAGCGGGGCGCAGAAGCGCTACTACCTGCACCGCACCAGCCACTGGCTGGGCATGGATGTCCACGACGCCGGCACCTACTTTCCCGGTGGCCAGCCGCGCCGGCTCTTGCCCGGCATGGTGCTGACCATCGAGCCCGGCTTGTACGTCCGCCCCGACGATCCCGATTGTCCGCCGGAGTTCCGCGGCATCGGCATCCGCATCGAAGACGACGTGCTCATCACCGATTCCGGCCACCAGGTCCTGACCGAATCCCTGCCCAAGCAGCCCTGCGAGATCGAAGCCCTGGCCGGCACCGGCATCACGTTCGTCCTCTGAGCGAATCAGAACAGCTGCGGTTCGGGCTCTTCGACCGGATGGGCGGCGCTCTCTTTGCGCCGGCTCGATGAGCGGCTGGAGGAGGACGGGGCCGGCTTGGCGGGCGGAGACGGCTTGGCCGGCGGGGCCAGCTTGAGCGGCTCCGGCGACTTGCTCGTCCGCGTCTTGGCGACTGCGGGGGCGACGACCGGCATCGGCGCCAGGGTCTCGCGGCGCTCCTCGCTGCTGCTGCGTGAGAGCAGGAGCCGCCGCTCGGCGAACCCGTGCTGGCGCAGCACGACCGCCTGCGCCCCCGATGCGGCGGCGGCGGTGTAGTCGAGCGGCGTCAGCCCCAGGATCTGTCCGTCGGGCTCGATGATGACCTCGGCGCCGGTCGGCTCGGTGTGGATGCGCCAGTGCACGGTGCCGTTCCGGCTGGCGGTGCGCAGCCCCGGTGCGTAGGCAAGACCCAGCACGCCCAGCCCGAGCAGCAGCGCGCACCCCGCGGCCACCATCAAATAACGCGGCCGCAGCAGCGAGCCCTTATGCAGCTGCCCCGTTGCCTGCCCCAGCGTCGTGTGGCGCGTGTCGGCCAGATGAACGGTCTGCGCCACGACCGTGCTCAGCTGCACCTCCGGCGAGCTGACCGTCCCACCCTGCCGCAGCGCCGAGAGCTCCGCCGCCACATCCCGCATCACCGGCCGCGCCGCGGTGTCTTTGGCCAGCATGCGGTGCACAAGCCCCGCCAGCTGCGCGTCCACCGTGGGGGCCATCGACGACAGCGGCGGCGGCGTGGCGAACAGCTGGCGGCCGATGATCTGGGCGTCGTGATCGCCGATAAACGGCGGCCGGCCGGCCAGCATCTCGTAGAGCATGATGCCCAGCGCGTAGACATCGGTGCGGTCGCAGACCTCGCCGTCGCCGCCGCACTGCTCGGGGCCCATATAGGTCGGCGTGCCGATCATGACGCCGGTGCGGGTCTTTATTTGACCGTCGCTGTGCGTGTTCTGCAGCACCTTGGCGATGCCGAAGTCCAAGACCTTGACCCGTTCGCTGTAGCCGTCGGACATGGTCTCGGTCGGCGACTCGCGCAGGAGCATGACGTTTTCGGGCTTGAGATCACGGTGGATAATCTTTTTGTCGTGAACCGCGGCCAGCGTCTGCGCCAGCTTTTCCGAGATGCGCAGGGCCTGGGCGGAGGTGATGCCGCGGCTCTGCAGGCGCGCCCGCAGCGACTCGCCGTCCAGATACTCCATGGCCAGGTAGGGGGCGCCGCTGTGCAGCACGCCGATGTCGTAGATGGTCACCACACCTGGGTGATCGACGACATCGATGGCGCGCGCCTCGTTGAGGAAGCGGCTGGCCATCTGGCGGTCGCGGACGTACTCGGGGCGCAGAACCTTGATCGCGGCGCGGCGCAGCGGCAGATCGTTTTCGCCGTACTCGATGGCCTCGTAAACCTGGCCCATCCCGCCCTCGCCGAGCAGGCGCACGACCTTGTACGGACCGATGAGTTCCCCGACCATGGACACCCTAACCGCTAGGTACCCGTTGTGCTCTCACGCCCTAAAGCGCAGCGCGTAACGGGCAGAGGGCAGCTACTCGCTCTCAGTATACCGCGATTGCCCTGCGGACACGGGACAGGAACGCACAGCGGCGCAGCGGGCCGCCGAATCAGCGGGTCAGCTGGTTTGGCGCTCCGACCGCCCTGCACGGGGCTTCCCGCGCCGCTTTCGTTCTCGGGTAGGCGCTGCCCTGCGATCTTAGTTCCCATCGGGAAACTTACTGCGGGCTCCGCTGGCCGCGTCGTCCGTCCGCCCGGCCATAAGGTCGCTGCGGGCGGGCGCCGCGGCGACCGGGACTCCTCGCTACAGTTTCCGGATGAGGACTAGTTAGCTATGCGGCGTCCGGTGTCCGTTTACGGATCGGCATCGGGAGCCGTGCCGGCCGCCGCTTGCGAGAGGGCGGCGACCTGGGCCGCCAGGTCATGAAGATCGGGCAGCTC
Source organism: uncultured Myxococcales bacterium (assembly GCA_937879845.1). GTDB lineage: Bacteria > Myxococcota_A > Polyangia > Palsa-1104 > JAEUJZ01 > CALFML01. The sequence continues at coordinate 8,513 of CALFML010000522.1, read as the reverse complement.
GGTATTCAGCTCGGCGGCGAGCTCGCCACCGAGCTCGGCGGGGAGACCGTCTTCTGATTCGGCGACGGCGGTCGCCTCATGCTGCGTGGCGCCGGAGGGCGCTTCCAGCTTTGCCGCCTCCCCAACGTCGGCGAGCGCCAGCAGCTCTTGCCCGGCGGCATCCTCGGCAATGTCTTCTTCGGGCGCGGGTTGGGTGGCCGCCGGCCGCGGCTGCGCGGTCGGGGCGTGGCGTGCCGCCTTGTCTGCCGCTGCATCGGCGAGCGGCCCTGGGCCGGCGCTCGCCGAGTCGCCAGCGGGATGGGTTTGGCCAGGGACCGGAGCCGCAGCGGAAGCGGCGTTGAGCGTCGAACGCGCGGTCGGGCTCGGCTCGGCGGCGGCGCCGCTCTGATAGAACGCGACCACCGCCTGCGCCGCGCGCAGGGTCATCCCCGGCACCGCCGAAAGCTCCGCGAGCGTCGCGGTGCGGACGCGGCGCACGCTGCCCAAGCTCTTGAGCAGCGCGGTCTGACGCTTGGGCCCCACGCCCGGGATATCCGCCAGCTGCGAGCGGATCGTGCGCTTTTCCCGCAGCCTCTGATGGAAGCTGACGGCGAAGCGGTGCGCCTCATCGCGGATGCGCGAGAGCACGAATAGCTCTGCGGTGTTGGGGCGGAGCTTGATCGGGTCTTTGGTGCGCGGCAGAAAGACGCGATCCGGCTGCTTCTCCGGCTTGTCGTTCTTGGACGCCGCGCCGGCTTCGCCGGATTCTTGCATCTCGCGCTCTTTGGCCAGACCGATTACGTCAAGCTCCGCGGCCCAGTTGATGCCCACGTCCTTCAGCGCCGCCAGCGCGGTCGCCAGCTGCCCTTTGCCGCCGTCGATGACCAGCAGATCCGGCAGCGCCCAGGCGTCCTTGTCGCCGGGCCCGGCGCCGGCCTCGCGATCCTGCTCATCGAGCTCCGGATCGACCTCGCTGCTAAGGGGTGCCGCGTCTTGTGCCATGCTGGTCGGCGCCGCCGGCCGCTTGGCGGGCAACACCGCCGCGGCCCGCCGCGCCGCGACCGCCGCCGGGGACAGCGCCACGTCATCCGAAAACCCGAGCTCCGCGCCGGCCGCGTCCTTGGCGGGACGCGCCGCTGCGGATTCGGTCGGGACCGCCGCGCGCGCCGCGTCGGCAGGCGGCTGCGGCAGCGCCAGCGCTCGGCGGAAGCGGCGCGACAGCACCTCATACATGGCGGCAAAGTCGTCGTTAAAGACCGAGCGCACGCGGAACGTGCGGTACAGCTGCCGCGCCGGCTCGCCGTCCACGAAGACCACGCGGGAGGCGACGGTGAAGCTGCCCTGCAGGTGCGAGATATCGAAGCACTCGATGCGCCGCGGCAGCTGTTTGAGCCCGAGCCGGTGCTGCAGCTTGCCGAGCGCGTCCTCCGTATCGCGGGTCTTATCGCGGCGGCTGGTGTAGCTGACCGCGGCGTTCTTGTTCGCCAGCTCGACCAGCTTGGCGCGCGGCCCGCGCTGCGCGTAGACCACCACGACCTTGCGCCGCCCACCGTCGAGGCGATTCGGCGTCGACAGCGCCTTTTCGCGCAGCCATTCCTGCTTGGCCGAAAGGTCCTCGATGGCGACCGGCAGCAGCACCTCGTCGGGGATGACGGCGCCGCGGTCGTAGTAAAGGCCGACGAACGAAGAGATCGACTCCTCGTCCGGGAACTCCTGTCCGGTGAAGCGGTAGCTGCGCCGCCCCAGGAGCCGCCCCTGGCGCACGAACAGCACCGCGATCTCGAGCACGTCGCCCTCGCGGTAGTAGCCAAAGACATCCTGATCGACGAACTGCGCCGACACCGCGTGCTGCTCCTGCAGCGTCTGTTCCAGCGCGTGCAGCTGATCGCGCAGCGCCGCCGCGGTCTCAAACTCCAGGTTGTCCGACGCGGTCAGCATGCGGGTGCGCAGCCGCTCGACGAGCTCATCGTCCTTGCGGTCGAGGAACAGCGCCACGTCGCGCACCTGCTCGCCGTACTGCTCGGCGGGGATCGGGAACACGCAAGGGGCGTCGCAGCGCTTGATCTGATACTGCAGGCACGGGCGCTTGCGGCTGTTTAGGACCTGATCGGTGCAGGTGCGCAGCTTGAAGTGGCGGTTTACCACGCGCAGGGTATGGCGGCACGAAGTCGCCGAGTGATACGGCCCGAAATAGCGCGCCGAATCGTCACGGATGCGGCGGGTGACCTCCAGCCGCGGGTAGCGCGCCTTGGGATCCAGGCGCAGCACCAGATAGTTCTTGTCGTCGACGAGCTTGACGTTGAAGCGCGGCTTGTGCTGCTTGATGAGGTTGTTCTCTAGGAGCAGCGCTTCTTTTTCGTTGCTCACCACCACCGTCTCGATGTCGCCGAGCAGGCGGTTGAGCAGCCGCACGAACGCACGGCTGTCGCCGGAGCGGTTGAAGTAGCTGCGCACCCGCTGCCGCAGGTTGGTCGCCTTGCCGACGTAGATGATGCGGCCCTTTTTGTCCTTCATCAGGTAGACGCCGGGCTCTTTGGGGATGCGCTCGATGAGCTCCTGCAGCGGCAGCGAGATCGTCGGCTTATCGCTTGCCGGCACCGCTGCGGCATCGCGGCCGTTCTTTTGCGTCGGATCGTCAGCGGCGGCGCTGTCTTGACCGGAGCTCGGCGGGAGCTGCGCCAGAAGCCCCGGCGTCGCAGTGGACGGCGCGGCAGACGGCGCGGACGGCTCGCTCGGATCCGGCGGGACGGCGGACGTCTCGGGCAGCGGCGCTCCGGTCGGGGGGGATGAGGGCGCAGGGGCCGCCAGATCGGCGCTGGCGGCAGGCGGCGACGCGGGACGGCGCTTCCGGGGCGGCATGGGCGTGTAGCTTAGGCGCCCGACCTCTTGGCTGGCAAGCATGCTGCCGGGCGCGGTCCGCGGTAAATAGGCGCGGACTGGGCGAATTTTGGCCGGCGGCGGCCGCGCGGCTCAGCCGGGGCAGGGGGTGGGCAGCGGCTCCTCGAGGTTGTTCTGGGCGTTGTCCAGGCGGCAGTGCTGCTGCGGGCGGCTGCCGTCCAGGCCCACCTCGACGTCGACCTCCATGATGCACTGGACGTAGCTGCCTTTGGCCGCGGCGCGGACGCGCTTGTCGCCGTCGGGGCGGCAGCCTTGTTGGAAGCTCGCGTGGACGCGGCCGTCCTGCAGGGTCGGCGCCGCCGGTCGATAGGTCGCTCCCTTGGGCGCCAGCGGCAGGAACGCTCCGGGCGCGAAGCTGAAAATGCGGCGCGGCGCCGGCAAGGTCGCCGTTCCCGGCTCAGCACCGAGCTTGGCGGCGCCAGCGAGCACCACGATGCCGGGCGGCGAGCTGCTCGGGGCAGCGGGCCCCGCTCCGATCAGCGGCTCGGCGACAGCTACCAGGTGCTCGCTGAGGTAGGCCGGGCGCTGCAGACCCGGCAGCTGCCCGCGCAGCAAAAGCTCCCCGCGCGGCGATACCGTGTAGACCTGCAGCCCGCTGCCTTGCGGCGGCCGCGCCGTCTTGGGCGCTCCCGCTGCGCCGCCCTGATCGGCCTCCGGCGCGGCGCTGCGGAGCTGCGCCTCCACGGCGAACTGAGTGCGGGCGGCGTCGTGGTCGAAGCCGTCGAAGGTGCCGGCATCGGGGAAGCGGACGCAGCGGCGATAGTTTGGCGTGACCGCCAGCAGATCGGCGTGCGGAATCTGCCCCTTTTTGCCGGAAAAGCGGGTAGTCAGGCACAGCCGTCCGCCTTGCAGCAGCCGGCCGTTGCCGTCGTCGTTGTCTTCATCGCGCGGGGTGCAGTCGGCGGGCAAAAGGACGGTGGGACCCGGCAGCAGGCCGGCGCGCGGCTGCAGGATCGTGAGATAGCCGCTTTCGACCTCCGGGCTGGACTCGCGGCCGCCGTGCGCGCCTTCGTCGGCGCCCTCGTCCTCTTCCTTGGGCACGACGACCTGGCCGGTCTGCAGCCGGGCGAGCTCGCGCGGCGCCGCGTCCTTGGCCAGCGGCGCCTGATACAGCGTCGCCGGCGACCCATCGGTGCAGACGATGCCGAGGCGAATCACGTCATCGCCGCCGGCCTGCCCCGCCGGAGTCAGCGTCGCCGGATAGCTCGCCGCCTGCAGCGCCGCGCGCAGGGGGCCAAGCGCCGCCGCCTTGCCGCGCGCCAGGACCACGCGGAACTGATCGGCGTGGCGTTCGACGCGGGGAAACGGCAGGGGGAGATCGACCGGCAGCTTGAGCGCCGCCTCCAGCCCCTCCCGCGCGGCGGTCAGCGTGTCGTGTTGGCTGCCGATGAGCACGGCGTCTTGAGTGGGTTCTAGCGACGTCCCGGCCGATGCCGCAGGGGCCGGCGTATCCGCGGGTGCTGCGGCTGCGGCCGAGGAGGCAGTCGCCGCAGAGGGGGCAGCCGGTGCGGCCGGTGGGGACAGTCCAGCCGGCTGCTTGCAACCCAGCGAAATCAGGGCCACCCCGCACAGCGCGGAACGGAGGTTGAGAGTCATCCTGCCTGACTGTACCACAGCTATCATCCAGGCTCTCGGCGGCCGGCCGCCCCGCGTGGTAAAAAGGTGCATGCGCTCGTACGAAACGGAGCGGCCCGCGGAGCCCGACACGGCCGCGCCGGACGACCAGACCTCGCCGCCCGGCGTCTTGGTCGAGGATCCGTACCGCTGGCTCGAAGAGGAGAGCGATCCGCGCGTGCAGGAGTTTGTCGCGGCGCAGGATCAAAGAGCGCGCGATTATCTGCACGCGCTGCCCGGCCGCGCCGCCCTGCGCGAGCGCCTGCGATCGCTTTTTTATGTCGATGCGATCTCGGCGCCGCGGCGCTACGGCAGCCGCTATTTCCACAGCCGCACCCATGCCGACAAAGAGAAGGCGGTGCTATACGTCCGCAAGGGCCGTGACGGCGCGGAGCAGGTCCTCTTGGATCCCAACACGCTCAGCCCGGACGGCTCGCTGGCGATCGGCACCTGGCAGCCCAGCCCCGACGGCAAGGTCGTCGTCTACGCCGAGCGCCGCAACAACAGCGATGAGGCGACGCTGCGCGCGATCGATATCATCGATGTCGTCGATACCGATGACGCGGCGGCCGCCGCCGGACCGCAGCTGGCCGGCCGCCCGCGCGCAACCGACGTGATCGCCGGCGCCAAGTACGCCCACCCGAGCTTTACGCCCGACGGCAGCGCCTTTTATTACACTTACCTTCCGGCCGTGGCCGCGGAGCAGCCCGCGGACCCCGCGCTGCCAGCGCCCGGCGCCTCTGCGCTCCCGCGCCATGAATCAGAGCGCCCGGGCTTTGCCGAGATCCGCCTGCACCGCATGGGCACCGACGCCGCCGCCGACGTGCGGGTCTATCCCTGCACCGGCTCGCCGCACACGTTCCTGCAGGCAGAGCTGTCGCGGGATGGGCGGTATCTGTTCGTGTATCTGCAGCACGGCTGGAGCGCGTGCGACGTCTATTTCTGCGACCTACATGCGCTGGCCGCGCCTCCGTGGGGCGGCAGCGATGCCGACCTGCGCGCCGCCTTCCGGCCGCTGCGGGTCGGCGTCAGCGCCCGGTATCAAGTGACCGCGTGGGAGGATCGCTTCTACATCTTCACCAACGAAGATGCGCCGCGCGGCCGCGTCCTGTGCGCCGATCCGCGGGCGCCGGAGCGGGAAAAGTGGCGCGAGCTCATCGCCCTTTCCGGGCGCCCTGCCGACCCCGCAAGTTTCGGTGAGACGCCGCCGCCAGCCGAGCCGCCGCCGGCAGCGCCGGACCAGGAGCTGGTGATCGCCGATGTCGCCATCGTCGGCGGGGCGCTCGGGGTGCATGGGCTGCGCCGGGCGCACAGCGAGCTCTGGCTCTATGACCTGAGCGGCGCGCGGCGGCGCCAGGTGGAGCTGCCCGGCCTGGGCCAGAGCTACGGCTTTATCGGCAATCCCGAAGACGACGAGTTCTACTACCACTTCACCTCGTTCACCCAGCCGCCGCAGATCTTCGCCGGCTCGGTGCAGACGCCGCGCACCGAGCTGTGGGCCGAGGTCCGGCTGCCCATCGCCACCGGCGCCGCGTCGCCGTTTATGGTCGAGCAGGTGGTCTATCCCTCTTACGACGGCACCCCGGTGACGATGTTCCTCATCGGCCGCCGCGATCGGGTGCGCGACGGGCGGACGCCGTTTTTGCTTACCGGCTACGGCGGCTTCAACATAAGCCTGCTGCCCGAGTTTTCGGCCGGGCTGCTCGTGTTTTTGGAGCACGGCGGCGCCTGCGCCGTCGCCAACCTGCGCGGCGGCGGCGAGTACGGCGAGGCTTGGCACCGCGCCGGCATGCTCGACCGCAAGCAGAACGTCTTCGACGATTTCCAGGCCGCCGCCGAGTATCTCTTTACCCACGGCCACACCTGCCCGGAGCGCCTCGCCATCCGCGGCGGCAGCAACGGCGGGCTCCTGGTCGGCGCGACCCTGACGCAGCGCCCGGAGCTGTGCCGCGCCGCGGTGTGCGCGGTGCCGCTCCTCGACATGCTGCGCTACCACCTGTTCGGCAGCGGCCAGACCTGGGTCCCCGAGTACGGCAACCCGGACGACGCGGCCGATTTTCAGGTGCTGCGCGCCTACTCGCCCTACCACCATGTGAAGCCGCGGCCTTATCCGGCGGTGCTGATGCTCTCCGCCGACCACGACGACCGCGTCGATCCGATGCACGCGCGCAAGATGACGGCGATCTTGCAGGAGCGGACGCAGAGCGGGCGCCCGATCCTCCTGCGCATCGAGCGCGGGGCCGGCCACGCCGGCGCCGACCTGGTACGCAAGACCATCGAGCAAGCCGCCGATGTCTACGCCTTCCTGCTGCACGAGCTTGGCATGACCGCGGCTTCCTAGCTGGCTTTTTAGGATCCGCTGCCGGGCGGCGCGATGGAGACGGCCGACGGCGGCGTGCTGGCGGCATTGGCAGCGCTGCTGTCGGCCGGCATCAAGCCGGGCGGCGTGCTCTGGGCGGAGGCCGGGATGATGATCACCGCCGGCGGCGTCGGCACCGGCGCGCGCGGCGGCGGCAGGCGCGTGCTCGACAGCCGCGTCTCATGATCCGGCAGCCGCGGGGCCAAGCGCATCGTCGGGCGGATGCGCAGCCCCTTGTCAACCAGCGGCACCGCCGCCTGGGCGCGCGCCATCTCGATGAAGCGGTGCTGCGAGCGCACCGCGGCTTCTCCCGGCGCCGGCGCCAGCCGCTCATAGCTGCCGTCGCGGCGGAGGATGCGCGAGCGGCAGTTGTCTAGGAGGATGGTGCTGAGGATCTCATCGAGGATGCGGCGGCGCAGCGCCGGATCCTCGATCGGGAACATCGCCTCGACGCGGCGCTGGAAGTTGCGGTTCATCCAGTCGGCCGACGAGAAAAACAGCTCATGCTTGCCGTCGGCTTCAAAGAAGAAGATGCGGCTGTGCTCAAGGAAGCGATCGACGATCGAGATGACGCGGATGTTGTCGGACACGCCCGGCATCCCCGGCCGCAGGCAGCAGATGCCGCGCACGATGAGGTCGATCTGCACCCCCGCTTGCGAGGCCCGGTACAGGGCGCGGATGACATCGCGCTCCGACAGCGCGTTCATCTTGGCGATGATGCGCGCCGGGCGCCCCGAGCGGGCGTTCTGCGCCTCGGCTTCGATGAGGTCGATGATGCGCTCGCGCAGCCCGAGCGGCGCCACCACGAACCGGTGCCAGCGCGGCGGCTGCGAGTACCCGGTGAGCAGGTTGAAAAGGGCGCTGGCGTCGATGCCAAACTCTTCGCGGCAGGTAAACAGCGACAGGTCGGTGTACTGCCGCGCGGTGTTCGAGTTGTAATTGCCCGTGGACAGGTGGACGTAACGGCGGATGCCGTTGCCCTCGCGGCGGACGACCAGGGCGACCTTGCAGTGGGTCTTGAGGCCAATGAGACCGTAGACCACGTGCACGCCGGCCTCTTCCAAGCGCCGCGCCCAGACGATGTTGTTGGCCTCATCAAAGCGCGCCTTGAGCTCGACCAGCGCCGTGACCTGCTTGCCGAGCTCCGCGGCGCGGGCCAGGGCGGCGACGATCGGTGAGTTACCGCCGGCGCGGTAGAGCGTGCCCTTGATCGCCAGGACGTGCGGATCTTCCGCCGCCTCTTCGATGAAATCGACGACGCTCTCGAACGATTCGTAAGGCTGGTGCAAGAGCACGTCGCCCTGGGCGATCGCCTCGAACATCGTGTTGGCGTCGGACAGGCGGGCCTGCACCTTGGGCAAAAACGGCTCTTCGTACAGCTCGCGCGCCTCGGTGGCCTGGGCGCGGGTGTAGACCTCCAACAGGTCCGCCAGGTTCAGCGGCCCCGAGATCGGATAGACATCCTGCGCATCGAGCTTGAGCGCCCGCCCGAGGAACCGCCGCACCGTCAGATCCATGCCGGCGTGGCACTCCAGCCGCACCGCCGCGCCGCGGTCGCGCCGCCGCACTTCCTTCTGGATCGTCTGGAGCAGATCCATCGACTCTTCCTCATCGATGGTCATCTCGAAGTTGCGGGTGACGCGGAACGGCCAGCAGCCGAGGA
>CALFML010000521.1 GCA_937879845.1 uncultured Myxococcales bacterium | reverse complement strand
AGTGGTGCGGGTAGTCGGGAAAATGGCTCGGGATCGGAAGGTCCTCGAACTGCATGCGGTACTTCGACGTGTCGATATGAAGGGACTGGTAGCAGGCAGACCGGCCATTCTTGTTCTTGAAGACCCAGTTGCCACCGATCTGGTCGCTCATTTCGAAGCAGTCAAAGGGAACGCCGCGATCGGCAAGAGCCTTCGCCGTGGTGAAGCCGGAACAACCGGCACCGATGATACAAACCTTGGGAAGCATGGTCAGTCCCGATGGATGTTGAATGATGTGATGCGCGATTACAGCACATTTGCAAGAATCGGTGTCAAGTCTTCGTGTAAGAATTCATGGTGTTTGGTCGCGTGCACCACGCTGCAGCCCCCAGAGGGCAAGCATGCATGTGAGAACCATCGACAGGCTCACGAAGACAAGAAGACCGGACACCAAGCTCTCGTGAAGCGGAGACCCGGCACTTCTATAGCGACATCTTCGAACATCGCTCCTATCTCAAGCACGGCCTGGGCATCGCCGATGGCGCCTGCGTATTCGACGTCGGTGCGAACATCGGCATGTTCACTTTGTTCGCAGCGCGGGAAGCGCGGGGCGTCAAGGTCTACTCCTTCGAACCGGCGCCGCCGCTGTTTGCCATCCTGCAGCGCAACGCCGAGAGTCATAAGACCGGGGCGCAGCTTTTCAACTACGGACTCTCCGATCAGGAAAAGACCAGCCAGTTTACCTTCTATCCCCAGAGCTCCGGCATGTCGTCGTTCCATGCCAACCTGGAGGAAGAGCGGCAGGTCTTAAACGCCATCATCCACAACCAGCAGCGCGCCAACATGGCCGGCATGGAGCATATCGGCGCCTATTCGAACGAGATCCTGAACCTGCGCTTTGCCGCCCAGACCTTCACCTGCCGTCTGCGCCGGCTCAGCGACGTCATCGCCGAGCAAGGCGTGTCGCAGATCGATCTGCTGAAAATCGACGTGCAAAAGTGCGAGCGCGAGGTTCTGGACGGTCTTGCCAAATCGGACTGGCCGAAGATCCGCCAGATAGCCATAGAGGTCCACGACCTCGACGGACGACTGGCGCAGATGGTCGCGCTCCTTGAGTCCAATGGCTATGTCGTTCATTGCGAGCAAGATCCTTTATACGAAGGGACAATCCTCTACAATGTCTATGCAAAAAAGCGGTAAGAGGCGGTGATGCAAACCACCGCCGTAGGTGTCGTCGGCGCCGGGGTGATGGGGGTTGGCGTCGCCCACGCGCTGGCGCAGTCGGGGCTGCAGGTCGTGCTCCTAGATAACTCGGAGGAGGCGCTGACCAGCGCGCGGCAGGAGATCAAGGACAGCGTCCGCGCCTTCGCGCTTTTCAACAAAGGGGCGATCCCGGATACGCGGGAGCTGCTGGCGCGCATCCACTACACCTCCGCGCCGGAGCAGCTGGCCGCAGTCTCCTTCGTGATCGAGAACGTGACCGAAAAGTGGGAGGTCAAACGGCCGCTCTATGAGCAGCTCGATGGCATCTGTCCACCGGAGGTCGTGTTCGCTGCGAACACCTCGGCCATTCCGATCACCAAGATCGCCTCGGCCACGCGCCGCGCGCCGCGGGTCTTGGGAATGCACTTTATGAACCCGGTACCGATGAAGGACATGGTCGAAGTGATCCGCGGCTACCATACCTCGGCGGAGACCATCGACGTCGCCAAGGCGCTCCTGGCCAAGATGAACAAGGAGTGCGTGGTCGTGCAAGACTCCCCCGGTTTTGTGACCAACCGGGTGCTGATGCTGACCATCAACGAGGCGATCTTCCTGGTCCATGAGGGAGTCTCCTCCGCGCCGGACATCGACCGCCTGTTTCGCAGCTGCTTCGGCCATAAAATGGGACCGCTGGAGACCGCGGATCTCATTGGGCTTGACACCATCTTGCTGTCGCTGGAAGCCCTGTATGAGAACATGAGCGATCCGAAGTTCCGCCCCTGCCCACTGCTGCGGAAGATGGTGGCGGCCGGGCTGCACGGGAAAAAGAGCGGTGAGGGATTTTACCCCTATAGGTGAGCCAGGGATAACTCTGTAATGAGTGACATCAAGACCCGAGTACGAACGTATCTTGCGCGCTTCTTTCCAGGTTACGAGCTGCGGGATGACGACGACATATTCCGGCTCGGCTTTGTCACCTCGATGTTCGCGCTGCAGCTGGTTGCGTTCTTAGAGCGCGAGTTCAAGATCGAGATCGAAAATGAAGATCTGGATCTCGACAACTTCCGCAGCGTCGCGGCGCTCACCCGGATGCTTCTGCGCAAAGGCGTCGGCGGCGAGCCATGAACATCGGCCTTAGCCCGCAGCAGGCGGAGGCGCAGGCGCAGTTTCGCGAGTTCGTCGATCGTGAGATCGCCCCGGCCGCGGACGATTGGCATTACCAGCAGCGCACGCCGCCGGAGATGATAAAGAGGCTGGCCGACCGCGGATATTTCGGTCTGTCGCTGCCGCCGGACTTTGGCGGGGGCGGCCGGGATATGGTGACGCTCGGCTTGCTCATGGAGGAGGTCGGGCGCGGCTGCTCATCGCTGCGCAGCCTGCTGACCGTGCACTCCATGGTCGCGCATGCCATCGCCCGCTGGGGAACGCGCGCCCAGAAGGAGCGCTGGCTGCCGCGGCTGGCCTCTGGACAGACGGTCGCCGCGTTTGCCTTGTCTGAGCCGGGCGTGGGAAGCGACGCCAAGAGCATTGCGACGGCGGCGGCGGCGATAAGTGATGGCTTCACCCTGAACGGGGAGAAGAAGTGGATCACCTACGGCCAGACGGCGGATCTGTTCCTGGTGTTCGCGCAATGCGACGGCCAGCCGGCGTCGTTCCTGGTGGAGCGCGGCACCGCGGGCCTCACCACTTTGCCGATCTTCGATCTGCTGGGTCTGCGCGCGTCGATGACGGCGCGCGTGCTGCTTGCGGACTGCCGCATTCCCAAAGAGAACCTGCTCGGACGGATCGGCTTTGGGATCTCGCATGTCGCCGGCTTGGCGCTTGATCTGGGCCGCAGCCACGTCGCCTGGGGCTGTGTCGGCATCGCTCAGGCCTGCGCCGACGCGAGCATTCTTTACACCCATAATCGATCGCAGTTCGGCGCCCTGCTGAAGGACCACCAGCTGGTCCGGCAGATGATCAGCGACATGCTCACGAGCGTCGCGGCCGCGCGGCTCTTATGTCTAAACGCCAGCCGGCTGCGCGAGGCCCTGGACCCGCAAGCCTTGGCCGCAACCGCGATGGCCAAATATTTCTCTGCCAAGGCGGCAATGGAGGCCGCCGTCAACACGGTACAGATTCATGGGGCCAACGGCTGCAGCCGCGAGTATTCCGCGCCGCGCTACCTGGGCGATGCCAAGATCATGGAGCTTATCGAAGGCAGTAGCCAAATACAGCAGCTCACCATCGCCGAGTATGGGTACCAGGAATATGGCGGCCTGCAGCGCCGCGGCTTGCACCGTCGTGCCGATACCAAGGAGCAGTCGGAGTGAGCAGCAAAGAGTCCGCCGATCGTGCGGTCCCTGATGAAGGACGGTCGCTTAAGAAATGCGTGGTCTGGGATTTGGACGACACGCTCTGGGAGGGAGTGCTTCTAGAGGGGCAGGGACGGCAGCTGCGCCGCGGGGTCTTGGAGCTTATCCGCGCGCTTGATGAGCGCGGAATCCTGCAGTCGATCGCCAGCCGAAATGATCACGAACAAGCCATGGAGCGGCTGCGCGAGCTCGGCTTGGCGGAGTACTTTCTGTATCCGCAAATCGGCTGGAATCCCAAGTCCGCGGCGATCGCGGAGATCGCCAAGTCGCTCAATATCGGCGTCGATGCCATCGCGTTCGTGGATGATCAGGAGTTTGAGCGCGACGAGGTCCGCCACGGCCTGCCCAAAGTAATGTGCATCGATGCGGCGGCCCTGCACACCATGCTGGAGCTGCCGGAGCTCGTGCCGCGCTTTGTCACGGATGACTCGCGGCGGCGGCGGCAGATGTACCTTGGCGACATCGCGAGAAACAAGATCGAAGCGAGCTACATCGGCACGCCGCAGGAATTTTTGGCCTCCCTGGACATGCGCATGGTCATCGCCACGGCCGACGCCCAGGACCTGCAGCGGGCGGAGGAGCTCACGCTGCGCACGAACCAACTCAACACGACCGGCTACACCTACTCCTACGAAGAGCTGGATCACTTCCGCAGCTCGCCGGATCATGAGCTGCTGATTGCCTCCCTGGAAGACAAGTATGGAACGTACGGCAAGATCGGACTGGCGCTGACGGAGCGGCAGAGCGGAGTCTGGATGTGTAAGCTCCTGCTCATGTCCTGCCGCGTGATGGCGCGGGGCGTGGGGACGGTGATGATCAATCACCTCATGGCCAGCGCGCGCGATGCCGGCGTTCGATTCCAGGCCGAGTTTGTCGAGACGGACCGCAACCGGCAAATGTATATTACCTACAAACTGCTCGGATTCCGTGAAATCTCCCGCGTCGAGAAGCGGCTCGTCCTCGAAGCCGATCTGAAAAACATCCAGCCTTATCCCCCGTTTATGAAGATCGAGATCATAAAGCGCGGCAGCGAACCACCGATGTAGGTCCTTCGGTACTGCTATCGCCACCTTACCGCCGCTGTTCCTACATTTGCCGCGCTAGGCGATGAGGGCTCTAGATTTTTTTTCGAATAAACCCCGTTTAGGCGTCTTTCGGGCTAAATTTGGTCTTGAGGCCTGAGTACGGGCAACTCGGTAGTCTAGTCATGGCAAACGATAATGAAGACGCTGAGATGGGGGATGCCGCCGACCCTGCACGACCGCTTCTCAGCGTCCGCATGGATCCTCTGTCGCTGATTGGTACGCATGCGGCGTTGGCGGCAGCGATAAAGACGGGGCTCTGGAGCCTCCTGCACTCGGGGCCGCACACGATCGCGGAGTGCGCGGAGAAGCGAAATCTCAGTCTGGCAGCGACGGCATGCGTGGTCGAGATCCTGGTCAAGAGCGGTATCGCCATGCGCAAAGGCTCACGCTATCAGCTGGAGCTCGATCTGCGCGACCCGGAGATCGCTTCGCTGGCCGGCCCTTATGAGATGTTCCAGCGGCAGTTCGACCATACGCCGCACCTTTTGCGGACCGGCGAGCCGCTGGCGTTCATGGACGAATCCGCGCAGCAGCGCGAGACCTCGTACCGCAACATGGTCGGCGACATGGGGCGGGGGTTCACGGTGGCGGCGCGCCTTTTGGCGAGCAAGCTGCCGCTTTTGCCTCGGCACATCCTCGATGTCGGCTGCGGCTCGGGAGTCTGGAGTCTGGAGCTCGCGGCCCGCCATCCCGAAACCCAGGTGACGGGAATCGACTTTCCCCAAGTCTTGGAGGTCTTCGAGGCGCGGGCGCACAAGCTCGGCTTGGAGCGGCAGATCACCAAGCTGCCGGGCGACATGTATGAAGTCGAGCTGCCGCGCGAGCCGGTGGATCTGATCATCATCGCCAACGTCCTGCGGCTGGAAGCGGCGGAGAAAGCCAAGGCGCTGGTCGCGCGGTTTGCGTCCGCCGTGCGGCCCGGCGGGGCGCTCTTGGTCGTCGATGCCTTTGCCGGGGGAACTCCGGAGAGAGAGCTGCACCGCGCCGTATATGCTCTGTACCTGGCGCTGCGGACCAGCATCGGCCGCGTGTACTCGCCGGAAGAGGTCACGCAATGGCTGCGTGAGGCGGCGCTGGCAGAGCCTACGGTCATCGACCTCGGGAGCCAGTTCGGAGCCCTGGGAGCCCTTTTGTCTGAGCGGCCACAATGAAGATGGTGAGAGTGGGTTACGTGCAGTCGGCTGATCCCAATGAAATCCTGGGCGCAGCAATTGGGATCAAATAAGGTGTATTGAGATGGCCGATCAGCCTCCGCAAGAGTGTTTCCGCGAGTACTCCCTCCTAAAGAAGTTAGGAGAAGGAGGAATGGGAATCGTGTATCTGGCCAGCAATCGCTTAAACGGCCAGCTGGTCGCTTTGAAGCGGGTGCACGCCGCGTCGTCTGAGTTTGACAGCTTGAGCTCTGCGGAGCTCGACTCCGCCACCCAGGTCAACTCGCAAGGCCCGGGCGAGAGCGTCAGCATCCGTACCGCGCTGGCGCGGGAGTTCCAGCTGCTGGCCTCCCTGCATCATCCAAATATTGTCGGCGTCCTCGACTATGGTTTCGATAAGCTGCAAAATCCGTTCTTTGTCATGGAGGTGCTGGAATCGCCGCAGACCATCGTCGAGGCGGGAGAAGACAAGAGCATCAAGCACAAGATCAATCTGCTCGTCCAGCTTTTGCAAGCCCTGGTCTATCTGCATCGCCGCAACATCCTGCATCGCGACATCAAACCGTCCAACGTCCTAGTCGTCAATAACCAGGTGAAGCTGGTCGATTTCGGTATTGCCGAGATGGCGGACGCCAATCCCCGCCTGGCCGGCACGCTGCACTACATGGCGCCGGAGATGTATCTGGGCTCGCCGCCCTCGATCGAGTCGGATCTGTACGCGGTCGGCGTCGTCGCTTTCGAGCTCATGACGCGGCGCTTGCCGCACCAGAGCACGAGCCGCACCCAGTTCCTTGGCAGCCTCCTTGGCGATAGCGCCGACGATACGCTGCCGCCGGACATCCTCGACATGTTGTCGGGATTCGGCGGCGCCAACGCCGAAGCCGTAAACTCGGACATGGATATGCTGGACCTCATCACCTCCGAGCCGGGGCAGCCGGCGGGCGAGGTCGGACAGGTCGTCAAGCGGCTGCTGGCGCGCGCGCCCGAGGATCGCTACCACGACGCCCTGCATGTGATCCGCGACCTGTCGGCGCTCATTCAGGAGGCGATGCCGGCGGAGACCAGCGCCACCCGCGAAAGCTTCCTGCAAGCCGCGGAGTTTATCGGCCGCGAAGAAGAACTGGAGAAGCTGTCGCGAGCGCTCACCAAGGCCGAGCGGAAAAACGGCAGCGTCTGGCTTATCGCCGGCGAGAGCGGGGTCGGCAAGTCGCGGCTGGCGCGCGAAGTGCGGATAAACGCCCTGGTCCGCTCCGCCCGCGTGGTCCGGAACCAAGGTGTGACCGAACGCGCGGCGAACTACAGCTTGTGGAATCCGATCGTCCGGGCGCTGTGTTTGGAAGTGGAGCTGGAGGACTCTGTAGTCAGCTCGCTCAAGGAGATCGCGCCGGACATCGAGTCCCTGCTGCAGCGTACGGTCCCCAAGCAGGCGGGTCTGCCACCGCAGGTGGTGCAGGCCCGGCTGCACGCCGCGGTCGCTACGCTTTTGAGCATGCAGCAGCAGCTGACCGTCATCCTCCTAGAGGACCTGCAATGGGCCGGCTCGGAGAGCTTGGAGCTTCTTGCCTATCTTAGTCCGCTCGTGCAGAAGATGTCCGTGGTCATCGTCGGCAACTACCGCGAGGACGAGGCCACCGACGAGCTGCGCGCGCTGCCCGCGGCTCACCACATGCGGCTCGGACGGCTGCAGGAAAAGCAGATCGCGCGCCTGTGTGAGTCGATGCTCGGGGAAGCGGGACACAACCCGGAGCTTGTCAAATACCTCAAGCGGCAGACGGAGGGAAACGTCTTTTTCCTCGTCGAGACCGTGCGCGCGCTGGCGGAGCAAGCGGGCGAGCTCAATCGGATCGGGCATCAGGCGCTGCCGGAGGAGATTCTCACCGGCGGCATCGAGCGTATCATCCAGCGCCGCCTGCTGCAGGTGCCGGCGGAGTTTAGTCCGCTTCTGGACCTCGCCGCGGTGGCGGGACGGCGGCTCGATCTGGCGCTCCTAGAGCGCTCCTCCGGACGCCGCGATCTCGCCGGATTCCTCATGGTCTGCGCTAACGCCATGGTGCTGGAAGCGCAGCAGGGCGACTGGCAGTTTTCGCACGACAAGATCCGCGAATGGATCATCACCCAGCAGACTGAGGCCGAGACGCGCCGGCTGCATCAGCTGGTGGCGGAGACCATAACTGCGCTGTACCCAGAGGATGCTTCGCACAACGCGGCGCTCGGCTACCACTGGGACAAGGCGGACTTTCCGGAGAAGGCGTACGGTTACTACATGAAGGCCGGCGCTGCCGCGGCGCGGCTCTTCGCCGTCATCGAAGCGCGCGCCCACTACAGCGCCGCGCTGGCGATCCTTACGCGGGTCACCGATAGTCCGGAGGTTCGCCGGCAGCGCGTCGATACGCTGTTTCTGGTCATCGGGCTGTCGATTCAGACCGCCAACCTGCCGCTGTTTCCGGCCCGCCTTGAGGAATCGGCGGCGCTGCTCCGGCCGCTATTGGAGCGGGAGCCGGTCGACCCCGCGGATGCCCAGCGCATCACGCGGGTTGAGTTCTGGAAGGGCCGCTGCCGTCTGCTCATGGGCGAACAGGACAAAGCCATCGATCACTGCATCAAAGCCGGAGAGCTGGCTACCAAGTACCGCATTCCGGATGTGTATGCCTCGGCTTGTCTGCTGATTGGACAGTGCAAGTTCGCTCAGGGCTACATGGCCGCCTGCTGGCCGCACTACCTGCAGGCCCTGGAATGGCTTGAGCCCCGTAAGCCCAATCCCGAGTGGGTCCGTACCGTCGGCTACCAGGGTCTGTCCCTGGTCGCCCGCGGCGAGATCCGCAGCGGCCTTGACCACATCAACCGCGCCATCCAATCGGCCAAGGATCCGACGCTGGTCCTGACGACCTATGCGTACCTGTCCTATGCCAGCACCTTGATGCACGACTGGGTGGTGGCGCGCGACAACTTCCTCAAAGTTCGCGAGCTGGCGGAAGCCAACAACGACCTGCGCTTCGCCGCCCAGGCCATCTGGGGAGCCGCCTGGGCGGAGGCCGAGCTCGGGAACTTCAGCGTATCCAATACGTACCGGGATCAGGCCCACCGGTTCTTTACCAAAGACCACCTCATCATCTTCCACGACTGGATGACCGCCGCCGATGCGCGCAGCCTGCAGCTGGAAGGGCGGGCCGATGAGGCGATGAAAGTCGCCGAGGACGCGATCGCGCTGGCGCAGAAGTTCGGCGGCCTGTTCGGCCAAGGTCTGGGCCATCGCATCTTGGCGCAGTCGCTCGCCCAGACGGACGATCCGGACTGGCCTTTGATCATGTCGCACATGAAGACATGTTTTGATTTTTTCACCCAAGGCGAAGCCTGGCTGGAAGCCGCGCATACGCACGCGATATTCGCCAAGCTGCTCTTTCAGCAGGGCGACACCATTCAGGCGGCCAAGCACTACACGATTGCGATCGAACAATATGAATCCTTCAAGCTCGTGCCGCTTTTGGACGATGCCCGATCCGACCTTGCGCAGGTCGTTGGTTCCTAACGCGCGAGCGGCGCATTCAGCCAGAGTTCCGTCTGCCAGGAGATATGCCGATGAGTACCGAACCTCGTAATCAGCCCGCCTTGGGAACAAGCAGCGGGGAGCGCCGTAAAGCGGTGGTGCTGGTAAACGATCTGGCCCCGCATGCCTACGCTTTGAACTGGATCGAGGCTTGTTCGCAGGGACTCGGGCCCAATGTCGAGGTGAGCCTGGTCCGCGTCATCGGCTTTGACGCCGTGCGCAAGGCGGCGGCGGCGGCGGCGGCGGACGGCGTATGGCTGATCCTGTCGGTCGGCGGCGACGGAACCGCCTTCGCGGTGATAAACGGAGTCGGCAGCCTGCCGACGCGGATCTGCGTGCTCCCCGGCGGCACGGCGAATCAGCTGGTCTACAACTTGGGGCAGAGCTTCAACCTCGCCGAAAACGCCAAGCGGCTTGGCGAGTATGAGCCCATCGCCATCGATGCGATGCGGGTAAACGGAACTCGTTTTGCATCGCTGACCCTGGTCGGGTGGATGGGCGACGCGCTGATCGCGTTCAACCGCCTGCGCGCCAACAGCTTCTGGAAGCGCGTGACCAGACCCTTAGGGGCCTTGATGTATTTTGCCATCGCGTTCTGGCTCTTGCGCAAGTCGGACGCGATTGGCGGTCCGATGCATATCTCGTACGTCGATGCGAAGGACAACACGACAAAGACGATCGATACCGATGCGTATCTCCTGTCGATCATGGGCCCGCCGACGATAAACGAGGAGAATACCAAGCTTGTTCCGTATTCCGATATGGCGGACGGCAAGATGGAGGTTCTGATCCTGCCGCGGACCAACCGCCGCCGCCTGATCGCCACGCTCGGCGCCATGGCCAAGGGAAATCACCTGAGCTTTCCCGAGATCCAGCACTTCCAGACGACCAAGATGGAAATCTCGCTGGGCCGGAAGCTCGACTTCTGCGTCGACGGCGAAGAGTTTCCGCACAGCGAGAAGTATGTGTTCGACATCGATCCGGCGCCGATCCTCATGCTGGCCCCGCGCGGCAGAAGGCCGGGCTCGCCCAAGCTGTCGACGTAAGTGGGTAGAGCCGAGGCAGTGATCGCCTGCGGGCTTCCAGCGGTTTTCCAGAACGGGAGCATGATCGCGATTTCCGAAGGAACATTCAAAATTTAGGAGTCATCGTGATCTGAAACCGGCCAATGTGATGGTGGGTCCGGAGCCGGTGGCGGCTATCAAGGTCCTAGACTTTGGGATGGCGTACGTGGAAGACGCGGAGGACTCGCGGCGGCTCACCGAGACCGGGATGGTCTTCGGCACGCTGCACTACATGTCGCCGGAGCACTGCCGCGGCCAGGATATCGGGCCGGCATCGGACATCTACTCGGTGGGGGTGATGCTGTATGAGCTCTTGGCGGGGGAGGTGCCCTTTGACCTCAAGAGCCCGGTCGATATGATGACGCATCACATGTTCGTCACGCCGCCGCCGCTCGATCAGGTGGGGGTGCGGCGGGCCGACGCTCCGGAGCTGGCGGCGCTGGCGATGTGGGCGCTGGCGAAGAAGCCGGAGAAGCGTCCGACCGCGCTGCAGTTCCGGCAAGCGCTGCGCCATGCGCTGGAAAAGACCGATGAGCTGAGCCAGATGCGGCGCAGCAGCGATGAACGAATCGCCGCCGCCGGGCTGCCGCGGGCGGAGCGGGCGCTGTCGCCGGCGAAGGTGCATGTGCCGACGGCGCCGAACCTCGGCGGGGCGGCGGCGGCGAGCTTGCCGCGCGTGATCCTTTGGGGCTTTGATGAGGAGGGCGCCAGCACCTTGCAGGCCGCCCTGGCCGTCAACCACTTGGACGCCGTGCGCTGGCCGCCCGGTCAGCTGCCGCCGACCCAGGTGGAAGAGCAGGCGGTGCGCGCGGTCCTGCTTCCGGATCGCGGGCGCGCGGCGGAGCGAGTGGCCGCGCTGCGCCACAACGAGAGCGGCCGGCAAGTCCCGGTGATCGTGGTGCAGGTAGCCCAGGCGGCGACGATACCGGAGCTTATTCGCGCCGGCGCTTCGGACGTTGCGCTGTCCAGCACCGAGGCGGGCGACATCTGCCGCAAGGTCTGGCGGATGGTGCGCAAGGGGCGTTAGAGGGGCAGGTATGGGCCATGAGCTGCAGTCGATTCATCTTTTGGATAATTGGAGCCGGTCTATTCACCGCCGGGAGCTCGGCCGCTCGGGCGGCGCCGCTGCCAAGTCCGATCGTGGTTCCGGCCAAGACGCCGCTTGTAAATTACACCGTCCAATCAGGCGATAACTGCGGCCACATCGCCAAGCGCTTGTACGGCGACTCGCACCGCGTCGACTTGATTCATGAGAACAACGATCTGGGACCGCTGCCGCACCACCTCCGGCCCGGGCTCGTGCTGCGGCTGCCGGTGAGCGCGACGCCGGGCGCGGCCGAGCCGGACGCCCGGCTCACCTTCGTCCGCAACCAAGTCGAGGCCTACACCCCGGACTACCACCGCGGCCGGAAGGATGAGGCGCTGGCGCAGGGCAATCGGGTGGGGACCCTGGCTGCTTCCTCCGCTGAGATCTCGTTTATCAATGAGACGCGCATGCAGCTCGGGGAACACAGCATGGTGGTGATCTTCGGCGAGGGCGCCCAAGATGCGGCGAAGCATCGGCGGGCCGCTGGGAGCCAAGAAGCAACGCTCCTGCGCGGGACCCTGCGGGCCCACCTGGCGGAGCTCACCGCGCCGGCGGGACCGGCCGTGGCGGGCAAGCCGATTGCGGTGACGACGCCCGGTGCGCGCGTCGAGCTGCCGGCGCAGGGCAGCGAGATTCACCTCGATGTCGATCCGCAGAGCACGACCCGGCTCTCCGTGCTGCACGGACGCTCGCGGCTGGCGGCAGCGGGGCGCAAGGTCGAGGTGCCGCAGGGCTTTGGCAGCCGCGCCGACAAAGGCCGCGCGCCCACCCCACCGCGCCCGCTCCCCGGAGCGCCCGGCTGGACGACGCCGCTGCCCCCGGTCCTGCTCAGCCGCGGCGTGCCGCCGGCCGTGGTGCTCGGCTACCGGGCTTCGGCGGGTCCGCCGCCGGCGATGTGGCACCGCCAGGTGGCGCGCGATGCGAGCTTCAACGACCTGCTCGAAGACACGCGCGCTCCGGCGGCGGCGCAGACCTGGCCGCTTCCCGCTCTTCCCGAAGGCGACGTATTCATCCGGGTCAGCGCCATCGATGCGGATCACTTTGAGGGCCTGGCCAGCGCGGTGCTAAAGACGCGCGCCGCTATCGTCCAGCTGGTTCCGGGGCAAGGCCGCGGTCCGGCGACCCTGCGTTTTCCTGCGGGCATCCTATGCGCTTTGGACGGAGCGCCGCTGACCGCGGCCGAGACCGCGGCGCTGACGCCCGGCCGCAATCACCTTGTCCGCTGCGCCCTGAAGCCTGCTTCGGATCCGGCTGAAGTCGCCGCGTTGGCCATCCCGGCCGCGGACAGCGGCGTCGTGCTGGCGGTTCCCGAGCACGGCCGGACGCAGTGGACGGCGACCCACGGCGAGCGCGATTTCGCCTTCCGCCTCACCGACCAAGCCGGCGCGCCGATTGCGATTCCGGTATCCGAGCTGCAGCTGAACGCGGCCGCTGGCGTCACCGTCTCTCCGCTTCTTGCGGGCGACCGCGGGGAGTTCCGTACGCACCTGCGATGGCCGATTGCGGTCGCCGACCTCGGCCTCGCAGTGCTGATCAAAGGGGTGCAGCTCGCGGCGATTCCACTGCACCCGGAGCCGCAAGAGATCGAGCCGCCACCGCCGCCGCCTCCGGTTGCGCCGCCGCTCATTTCCGTGCCGGTTCGGCGTGAGCCGCGGGTCTGGCTCGAGGTCGGCGGCGCCGCCATGGCGGTCTTCAATCAAGGCGCGTATGCGTTCGGCGGCGCCATGGAGCTAGGGCCGCGCATCCGGCTGCCTTTCGGCGCCATCGGCATCACCCTGCGGCTGGCCGCGGAGCAGCATTTTCAGCCGGAGCCGCCGCCGCTGATCCTGAACCTCGGCGGGACGATTACCTATGTTCTGGGGCGGCCGGCGTGGCGCGTCAGCCCGTACTTCGGGCTCTGGGCGCAGGCCTTGCTGGCGCGCACTTTGGCCCAGCCGCAAGCCAGCCCACCGCTTTTGCCGAGCCGCGGCGCGGCCTTGGGCGGGCTTATCGGCGTCCAGGTGCGACTGTGGAGCGGGGGCCTGTTCACCGAGCTTGGCTACCGCGGCGCGTTATACCCGCAAGGCGCCGACGCGGTACCCGCCTGGAATACGGCATTGCTGCTTTTAGGCTATCGCTTGCAGACAAACTGAGACGCGGCTTGGACGAAAAGGCGAGCTAGAGGCTGTCTTTGTGCAGCTGCGCGACGATGCGGCGGTACAGGTCTTTGTGATCGAAGCCGCTTATCGGATCGGGGAACAAGTGCACGAGCTGGCCGATTTCATCCAGGTGATCCGCCGGCACGCAGCCAAGGAACGTCCCCCACTTGGCCGAGGCGACCGAGACCAGCCCGTCGTTGGGCACAGGGAACAGCGGATCGGGGCTGGTCAGCGAAAACACCGTCGCCGGCAACACCAAGATCGGATCGAGCAGGTCGACGCGGATCGAGTTGGACCACAGCCCGCCGGCGCACTCCGTCGAAGCGATGCGGGCGGCGCTGCGGCCGGCGACGCTGTAGTACTTGACGCGGGCGTCGTTGGGATTGCCGGGGTTGAAGTTGCGGCTCATGTTGTCGCGGGTGAACTGCTGCAGCGACGCCTTGATGTGCGCATCGCCCGGTGCGTGCGCGAGCGAGCCATAGAGGAACTCGAGGATCGCATCCAGCACGTCCGCGGTGATGCCGGGCACAAGACCCAGCGCCGCATCGGCAATCGGCGTGCCAAGATGCGGCGTGCTGACCGTGGTCAGCGACGCCACGCGATCGCCGTAGTGCATGGTGCTGACCACGTACCGCCCATCGAGCCCGCCCTGCGAGTGGGCGATGAGGTTTACCTTGCAGGCTCCGGTCGCCGTCAGCGTGTCATCGATGGCGCGGGCGAGGTAGCTGCCGCGCACCGCGCTGCTCTCAAAGGGCGGGACCTGCGACTCGACGACGGTCTCGCCGCGCGCCCGGAGGTCGGCCGCGACGTTGAAGAAGTAGTTGACCGGGCCGACTTTTTCCCAGCCGGCCATGCCGTGCGCGAGCACGATAGGGTAGGGGGCGCCGCGGCAGCCCGTCAGGCGCTCCGTGCTCTGCGCCAGTTCATCGCCAGTCAGCGGGCCGCACGCGGACGCCGCGCTGAGCGCAGCCAGGAAAAGTCCGCACATGGACAGGGACATGGGGCGGGTTGAGTTCATCGGCGTACCTCCAAGGCGATAGGGTTAAGACTCTGCTGCGGCTTTCTGACACTCGGCAAACAGGTTCACTCCGGTCTCGTCGAAGCGGATGTTGGTCGCGGTGGACTTGAACTTCGAAGCGCTTAACAGGCGGTCCATGTCCTCTTCCGTGCGATGGATGAGCCGCCACTCCAGCAGGTAGTCCATGATCGCGCGGGTCTGGTTGCGCGGATGGAAGTTGCCGAGGATGACGCGGCCGCCCGGAGCGAGCACCCCGTGAATGAAGTCGAGCATCTTGACGACCATGCGGTCGTCGAAGTAGTCGATAAGTCCGATGCTGTAGACCAGATCCTGCGGCGCCACCTGCAGCGTCGCCCGCCCGAGCGCCAGCGAGATCAGGTTCTGGTTGAGCAGCTGGATGCGGCTCTTCAGGCCCGCCTTGTCGCGCCAGTCGGCGACGAACGCCAGCGCCTGCAGGTCGATGTCCAGGCAGGTGGCGACCAGGCAGTTGCGATCCGTGAGGCCGGCGAACACGTCGGCGATCTCGCGCGCCGGACCGCAGGCCAGGCTCAGGACGCGGGCCGGACGGCCCGGAGCGGCGCGCTCGCGGACCGTGCGCATGATCTCCTCGGCGACGAGCGCCCGGCGGTTGCGCACCGCCAGCGCCGCCGGCATGGCAAGGAAGAGGCGGTCGACCACCGCGCCGATGCGGCCGGCGCCCTCGGGACGATTGTTGTAGATCTTCTCGATCGTCAGGTAGTCGCCGGCGTAGCCGCGCGGCTTGGAGTAGCAGCGCTCGATGGTGCCGGTGAGCAGGACGTAAGGCAAAAGCTCCGTCTGCAAAAGCCCCCCGAGCTGCTCTTTCATATACGGCGTGAGCGGCGATACGTCCCCGAGCAGGCGGTAGGAGAGCGCCATCAGCTCCCCGCTTTTCTGGGCCAGCTTCTGATAGGTCTCTTCCGAGACCCCGTCGGCCTTGATCGACTCGTGATCCGCCCCGACGAGCATGCGCTTGAACTCCGCCATCATCGTCAGCGCCAGACGCCAGTCTTCGTTGTCGAAGGCGCGCTCGGCCTCCGCGCGGGTGAAGGTCCGGCCGGTGCGGCTGTGGCTGAGCACGCGCAGCCGCTGCGACAGGGTGATGGCGATGGCGCGGAAGAAATCGGCGGCAAAGCCCGGCTGCTCGGCGACCTGCGCCGCCACCGTCTCCCGCGACAGCTCTAGGAGGTGGGTCTGCTCCAGCGCCACCAGCGACGCGGCCGTCGGATCCTGATCGACGAACGACATCTCGCCGACCACGGTTCCCGGACCGGCGATGCCGATCTGTTTGCCGCCGGCGTACGCCCCGAGCAGCCCCTCGGTCACGATGTACATCGAGCCGATCTGGGTTCCCTCGCGGATCAGCACCTCGTTCGTGTCGACACGCTGCTCGGTGCTGTGGTTGATTATCCAATCGACGGATTCGTCCTTGAGTAATTGGAAGAGAGGAATCATTGCGACACGGCCTTTGCTCTGAGCATGGGTTTGTCCTCAGGCGTGCGCCGGCGTGCGGGGAGCGTTGCGCCAGCGTCTCGCGAGAACACGGCGGACAATAGCCGCTTTGGCGGGCCGGATCTATGCCCGCTTTCGCAAGAAAGCGTCCCGAATTAGCGCGCGGCCGACGAGAAATTGTGGGTATTACAGGTTGCGGTTCAGTCGGCTAAGACGGAGCTACTCCGCCCGTGTGATGTCGTGGCGGGCGCAAAAGAGGATGTAGAGCCGCTGCAGGTTGCAGCCGGCGCAGAAGTACTCCGGGTCGGTGCGCAGGGCGATGCGGCCGTCGATGAAGTGGTGCAGCGCCTTGCCCTGGGCGGGGTCATACAGGCGCTCGTGGATGAACGTGGAGATCCAGGTCGCATCTTGGAAGGGGAGGGAGGACGGTTGCGGGGTTTACGGGCGCGCCGCAGCGGTCTTCTGCTGCGGCGCGCTAAAGTCGGCGGTCTGTTACTTCCGACGACGGCGGGAGAGCAGGGCGGCGCCGGCCAAAAGGAGTCCGGACAGGCCGCTCGATGCCGCGGGCGCTGACAGCGGGCCGCCGTAGGTGCAGCCGCTGCTCTGACCGGTCGAGCCGTTGGCCGCCGCGATGACCTTGATGGTCACGCTCTGCGGGCTGCTCGTCAGGGTGCCGTCGCTGCCTATCGCCTGGAAGACGAGCTCGGTGTCGGAAGTGACGGTCGGCGCGTTGAAGTGCGGGTTGGAGCCGGTGGTGCTCGACAGGGTCACCTGCGGGCCGCTGACCTGGCTCCAGGTGTAGGTCACCGGCTTGCCGGCGCTCTGGACCGTCGAGGCGCTAAGCTGGATGAGATACCCCGAGGGCACGAGCGCCGAGTCGCTGCTGGCCTTGATGACGAGGCTGCTCTGCGGCACCGTGATGCACATTCCGCGATCGGTGACGCGGCTGGCAAACGGCGTGTTCTGCAGGTTCTGGAACACCACCTGCTGGACGAACCAGCCGGAGAGGCCGGTGGCCTGATCCGTGCCGCCGCGCAGGCGCACCCGCACGGTCTTGCCGGCGTACGCGGTTCCCAGATCGACCGTGGTCGTGATGTAGCGCGGGTTGCCCATGCCATCGACGAAGTTGGTGCTCTGCCCACCGAAGGCCATCTTGCCCGCCAGGGGGTTGGTCGAGGTACCGGCGACCAGAGTCACGTTGTAGCCGTTGGCGGTGATCTTGCTGCCGACATCAGTCCACGTCTTGCCGCCATCGTCGGAGATCTCGATGACGCTGCCGTCGTAGTAGTCGGGCGGGTTGGTGCCGTCGTCGAACAGTTCCCAGTCGTAGCGGTGTACCACGTCGAAGGTGAAGTTACCTGCCGCGTTGACCTGCAGCGACGGGGTGATCAGGTAGTGATCGGCGGCGCCGTCGTGATCCGGGCAGTGCCAGATGCCGGTCCCCTTCGAGCCCAGGAGTCGCTCCCACTTGAAGGAGCTCTCTAGCGCCGGATCACTCGAGTTGGCAACGGTCCAGGCCGGATCGTTGACGTCGCTGAGCGCGGTGGCGCTGGTCTTGGGCACGTCGTCGTAGTTGCCCAGGCCCTGGTAGACCTGGGTGATGGTGCGCGGCGTCGCCAGGTTCGAAGCCATGACATCGACCTGAACGTCGTACTGGACGATACCGCTGGCGCCGGCGAACGAGACCGGGGTGGTGATCGTCGCCCCCTGCGCCGGCTTGATCGTCGGCACGTTGATGTCGATGGTGCTCTGGCCGTTGAACGTGACGTTGGCCGAGCTGGAGGTCAGCTTGAGCGTGGTCCCCGTCAGATCACCCGAGCCGGTGTTGCGCAGCTTGACGGTGACAAGACCCGTCTCGTTGTTATCGAGCACGCCGTCCATGTCGCAGCCCTTGACCGAGTCATCGACCGTCATGCTGTCGATCGCCAGATCGTTGCCGGTGGCGAAGCTTTCGACGACGCCGGAGTTGAACTGATCGTCGCGGTCCGGAGCAACGGCACCGACGCCGGCGCCGCGCTTGGCGAAGGCCGTCCAGAACAGCTGGAAGTCCTTGGAATCGGTGGCGTAGGCCGCCGCAAGGAGCGCGTCGCGCGCCTCGAGCATCGTCGGCGCGTTGGGCGTGAGCTTAAGCCCGGCGACCAGATACTGGCGCATGCGCAGGTTGGCCTGCTCGAAGGTGTAGCGCGCCGTATCGCGCAAGAGCGCCG
>CALFML010000520.1 GCA_937879845.1 uncultured Myxococcales bacterium | reverse complement strand
GGGTTGAAGCTGCGCTCATCGATGGACGCCTGCCAGGGGGACCCTGAGCCAGCCAATGTCATGCTCACCGCGGAGGGGACGGCGAAGCTGCTGGATTTCGGGCTGGCCAAGCTGGCGGATGATCTGACGCGGACCGGAGATTTTTCCAGCTCGGTTGATTCGCAGGAGACCAGCGACCGTACTGGCGCGGCGGCGGGGCAGCGCATAAGCGGCCAGGCCGGGGTGGCGCAGCACGCGCCGGGGCCGCAGCTTGCGGGGGCGCGGGCGACGCTCGGCACCACCGAAGACAGCGACTCCAACGAGCCGGAGGTGAGCCCGTTTGCCGGGACCGAGCAGCCGCTCCTGCTCACCGCGGCGGGGGCGATCATCGGCACGCCCGCCTACATGCCGCCGGAGATGTGGCGCGGGGAGCCGGCC
Organism: uncultured Myxococcales bacterium; assembly: GCA_937879845.1. Taxonomy (GTDB): domain Bacteria; phylum Myxococcota_A; class Polyangia; order Palsa-1104; family JAEUJZ01; genus CALFML01. Next base: position 7,487 of record CALFML010000520.1, on the reverse strand, counting down.
ACCGAGCGCGCCGATATCTACATGCTCGGGGCGGTGCTGTATCAGCTGTGCTGCGGCTCGCTGCCGCATGAGCAGCGGACGCGGGCTGAGCTCAAGGCCGCGGTACTAACCAGCAGCGCCCCCTCGCTTGTGGACCGTGTTCCGGATATCGATCGCCGGTTCGCCGCGGTGATCGCGCGCTGCCTCGACCGTGAGCTCTCAAGCCGCCTGCCCTCCGCCGCCGCGCTCCAAGAGGAGCTGGAGGCGGTGGCCGAGGCGATGGAGCAAGAGGCGGCGCGACCGCGCACGGGGTGGCCGCGGCTGCGCAGCTGGGTGCTCTCCGGCGGACTCCTGGCCGCGGGCGGCTTCGCCGTACTGGGCGCGCAGCGCTACGGCAGCGCCCCTCCGGTGAGTCACACAAGGAGCGTGCCGCGGCCGCGGGTCGCGGTGCTCGGACTGCGGCTCGGCGGAGAGTCGCCGCAGCTTTTGCGCCTGAGCCAGGCCTTTGCAGAGCTTCTGGGAGCGGAGCTGGCGGCCGGAGAACGGCTCTTGGTCCTGCCGGCAGAGCGCGTCGAGCACATGAAGCTCGAGCTCGGTCTTGGGGAGTCCGAGCCTTATCTCATGCCGACGCTGGAACGCATCCGCCGCAACCTTGGACCGGATCTCGTGGTCGTCGGTTCGCTAGAGCAGGCCGCCGAGCAGCACGGCACCTTGCGCGTCACGGTCGAGGTCAAGGACTGCCTGACCGGCGGCGCCGCCGCCCGTGCGACGGCGGTGGGTCTGCCCGCCGATCTGTTCACGCTCACCTCCAAGGTCGGCGGGACGCTGCGCAGCCAGCTCGGCACTTCGGCCCTGTCGGGCGATGAGCGCGCTGAGCTGCGGGCGCAGCGCCCGGCCTCACCCGAAGTTGCGCAGCTGTACGCCGACGGACAGCGGCGGCTGCGGCGCTTCGATCCGGCCGGCGCCCGCCGGACTTTGGAGCGGGTGGTGGAGGCCGATCCCGACTTTCCGCTCGGCCACCTGGCACTGGCCGACGCGCTGCACGCGCTGGGCTATGAGGAGCGCATGCGCGCCGAAGTCCGACGCGCATTCGCGCTATCGGGAAACTTGCGCCGGGAGGAGCGCTCGCTCATCGAAGCCCGCTACCGCGAGACGACCAAGGAGTGGCCGGCCGCCTTCGCGCTGTACCGCACCCTGGCCACCATCCACCCCGACCAGCTTGATTACAGCTTGGACCTCGCGGCGGCGCAGCTGCGGGCGGAGCAGCCGCTGGAGTCCCTCCGCACGGTGCAGGAGCTGCGCCAGATGCCCGAGCCGCTGCGCAGCGATCCGCGACTGGATCTGGCCGAGGCGCGGGCGCACATGGAGAAGTCCAACTTCGCCGCGGCGCTGGCGCTGCTCGACCATGCCGTCTCGCGGCAGGAGGCGGTGGGCTCGCCGCTGCTTCTGGCCAGCACCCTGCTTCTGGAGTCCTTCGCCCGCATCGACCTGGGACAGCACGAACGGGCGCTGCAGAGCGCCGAGCGCGCCCGCACCCTGTTCACCGCCGGCGGCGACTCGTTCGGGGCGGTGGACTCGCTGTGGGCGATCGGGACCATTCACAGCTGGCGCGGCGATCTGGGAAAAGCCCTGTGGGTCGGGGAGCAGACGCTCAAGCTCCTCATGGACGCCGAAAACGATACGCTGACCGCCGTGCACCTGGGCAACCTCGCCAGCCGGCTGTGCCAGCGCGGCCAGCTGCCCTTGGCCAAGGCGCGGGCGGAGGCCGGGCTGCTCCTGGGCCGCCAGGTCGGCAACCGCGAGGCGACGGGACAGGCCCTGGTGAGCCTGGGACTCATCGCTTTTTTACACGCCGAGCTGGAGGAAGCAGAAGCACGGTTCACGCAAGCGCGCGCCGAGCTGCAGCTCCTTGGCGATCCGCGCATGACCGCCTGGGTCGACTTCCAGCTCGGTCAGCTGCGGCTTTCGCAAGGGCGAATCGACGAGGCGGCGCAGCTGCACCAGCGGGCGCTGCAGGTGCGGGAGGCGCAGCAGCTCGGCAGCTTTGCCGCCGAGAGCCGGATGGCGCTCGGCACCCTGGCGCTGCTGCGGCGCAATTACGCGGAGGCGGAGCTGATGGCGCGCGCCGCCCTGGTCCGCTTCACGGAGGATCGCAGCGCCGATAATCAAGCCTGGTCGCAGGCGCTCTTGAGCCAGGCGCTGGCGGCCCAGGGTCGTCACGGCGAGGCGCGCGTCGCCTTGGCCGCCGCCGCCGCGCAGCTGGATCAGAGTCAGAACATCCTGCTCCGGACGCGCGCCCTGGCGCTCTTGGCGCCGGCGCTCAAAAGCGTCCCCGCCGCCGAGCGGGCCCCGGTGCAGCGCCAGCTGAGCGACGCGCTCGCCCAGGCGCAGCAGGCAGGCTTTGTGCCCGAAGAGCTCGAGCTGAATCTGCAGCTCGCACTCCTTGCCACACGACCTTCCGCTAGCCCTATCCCACACACAGAAAAAGCGCCGCAGCCGGCCCTATGCGACTTGGCACGCCGGGCGCAGGGGCTAGGGCTCATGCTGGCCGCCAACCGCGCCAGCGCCGCAGCGATCCCAGATTGCGCGGTCGCGGCGCCTTCCGCAGAGAAGGTCCCGCGTAGATGATCCAACTCGGGGGAACCAGATGCTGAGATTGCGTACTTCCTTGGGAATATGTCTGGCCGGTCTGCTTCTAGGCTGCGGAGATGCGACAGAGATCGCCGGCACGCCGGTCGATCCGCTGGGCGGTGGGAATCAACCAGGCGGCGGCTCGCCCGGCCGCTGCACCACCGCGAGCTACCATGCCGAGCAAGGCCGGCAGCTGCAAGGAAGCCGCGGCAGCAGCTTCACCATCACCAGCGTCAACCTCGGCTGCGGCAACGTCCAGAATCTCCGCGTCGAAGGCGCGCAGCTCCTTGGTACAAACCAAGGCGCCCCGGTGAGCGGCGCCGACTTTATCGGCGGGATCGCGACGCTGCGGGATGCCAATGGGCAGCCTGCCACCGCGCGCATCGCCAGCGCCGAACGCGACGCCAGCGACCCGACTGGTGCGACATTCCTTTACACGCTCACCTACCAGGATCCAAATACCGGCGCGACGACCAATGCGTGCCTCCCGGATCCGACCGGCCTGGCGGCTGCCCTGCCGCTGCGCGGCCGCTGGGACGCGACCGGAGCCAAACAAGACCCCGACACGGCGATCTCGCTCGGTTGCACGAGCGGCGTTCTCGCCAAGTGCGTGCGCTGGGGCTACCGGCCCTGGGAGGTCAAAAACGGCGTGACCCTTGAGAAGCACCACCAAGCGTGTACGCGCATGGCGCGCGCCGACTATTGCGGCAACGGGACGAGCTATACCTTGGACGGCACCGAGGTCGACATCTACGACCGCGTGCCGGTGCTGACGCGCAACCCGGCGCTGCTGTCGCTGTTCGAGTCGAGCTGGACGCCCGATGGCGCATACTGCATCGCCCGCGAGCGCTGGCTCAGCCTCTTCGGCCTCCTGCCACCAAACTGCACCCTGAAGTTCGAGCTGGCGATCGAGTCTAACCCCGTGGATCTGAACGACCTGTGCCTGATGAAGCGCAGCGGCATCCAAGCTTCCGACGCGCTTCTCAGCAACAGCACCGGCATCAACATCAAGCTGTGAGCGCCTGCGGTTGACCGCCGGCAAGGCCGCTGCCCGCTTCGACGCAGCTAACGATGACTCCCAAACTGAGAGCTGCGTCACATAAGCCCCACAGGAGCGCAGCTAGGGGTGCCACTCTGATATACTGGGCAAACAGGTCTCCCATGCGCTCCTTGCCCTCGCTCCCTCCAGGTGTCTCTGCGATTTTCGCGCTGAACCGCCGACTTGTCAGCCATGTCGCATTGGGGTGTCTGCTCGCGGTGCTGCTTGATGGCTCGGCGCTGGCCGCACCGCCGGGAGCGGCCTTGAAAAAATTCGAAGAAGGGAGCCGCCTTTTCGCCGCCAACAATCCGGCCGAAGCGCTGCGGGCCTTCCAGGTCAGCCTGGAGCTTGAGCCGAGCCCCAACACCCTGTTCAAGATCGCCAAGTGCTACCTCGCCCTGGAGCGCACCGCCAGCGCCTACACCACCTTCCGCCGCGCCGCCAAGGAAGCGCAAGACCGCATCAAGGCCACCGGTGAGCAGCGCTTCGCCCCGACCCAGGCTGCCGCCGAAGCCGAGGTGGCGCAGCTGGAGAAGGTGGTCCCGCGCCTCATGCTGGCGCTGCCGGCCGAGATTCCCGGCCAGGTGTCGATCTCCGTGGATGGCGGGCTGCTGCCCGCTTCGGTCTGGGCCAGTCCCATCGAGATCGACCCCGGTCCGCACCGCCTGACCGCGATCGGTCCGCTCATCACGCCCTACGAGTCGAGCTTCGAGGTCAAGCCGGCCGAGATCAAGAACGTCGAGGTTCCCCTGGTCCGCCGCCCGACCGGAACGATCCTCCTGGCATTCGCCAAACAGCCGATCGGTCTGTCCGCGGTGATCGATGCGCAGCAAGTTCCCCCTGCGCAGGTTCCCATTCCCATCGTCCTTGGCGTAGGCTTGCACAAAGTCGTGGTCAGCGCGCCCGGGTTCGTCGACGCCTACTTTGAGCGCACCCTGCATGATCAGGAGTCCATGATCATTCAGGTCAACTTGTATCCGGCGCCGCGTCCGCGCGGGATTCCCAAGACTGCCTTCCTGGCCGTCACCGGCTGCGCCGTGGGTATCGCGCTCATCGGTGCCGGCTTCGGGGCCAAGGCGCAGCTTACCGCCAATGAGCAGACAAGCCTCATCATACCGCTGCGCGATCCGAGCCTGCACGATGAAGTGCGGACAGAGGCCACCATCGCCAACGTAGCCTTCGGCGTCAGCGGCACCTTGGCTCTGGCGGCCCTCAGCCTGGCGATCATTACTCGCTGGCGCGAGCCCGGACCACCACCGCAGAAAGTCGCCGCGTGGCGTCGCGGCAAGCCGCCCGGGCCTTTCCATTTTTTGACGCAGCCGCTGGAACAGGCTGCTGCCGCGACTGGGGTGGAGCCTTAGATGTTCGGTAGCAAATCGCAGCTCCTGGGTGTCGCACTGTTATTTCTTACTTCCTGTACTGCCGGCGATTACGAAGTAGCCCCCTGCGGGCAGCCAAAGACTCTGACGGCGGACCCATGCAACGCACTAAATACCGAACCGAATAAGTGCGAGATCTACCAGTGCGACGCGCCGAGCGGCGCCTGCAAGCTGGGCCTCCGTGACTACGACCGCGACGGTGATCCCGATGTCGTGTGCGGCGGTAAGGACTGCGACGACTTCGACGCGGACAAAAACGGCTTCAACCTGACCTGCAGCTGCGACCCGACCCTGATGGGCAAAGACTGCTATGTCGGCGTCGGCGCGTGCCGCGTCAAAGCGGTCTACAGCTGCATGTCCGGGAGTCTGTTCTGCGCCCAGGCCAACTCGCCGCCGACCAGCGTGGACTATATGAACCGTCCCGAACCCAACACCGGTTCGTGGGACTGGGACTGCAGTAACGGCATCGAGCTCGGATGCCGGGACACCCCCACGAGCGTGATCCGCTCGTGCCCGGCCGTGAGCTGCGATCCGGCGCTCGCCGACAGCATCGGCAAAAAGAACTTCGACGCCGCCTGCGATACCTATTGCGGCCGCATCAATCCTCTCACCAGCAGTAACTGCAAGACCGGAGCGACGCCGGTCATTTTATGCGGCACGGAGTGCGGCCAACCGATTCTCGCCTGCAACTGCGCCAAGTCAGGTCTGACGGCATGCGTCCGCGATGCCAACCAGAAAACAGGCGTCAATTATGTCCTGTGCAAATAACTAAGGCCGATGGTTAACCTCCCGACCATCGCCAACCGCTATCAGCTCCAGCGCGAAATCGGGCGCGGTGGAGCCGGGGTGGTCTACGCCGTAAAGCACCTGCACACCGGCGAGAAGTTGGCGATGAAGGTGCTGCTCTCGCACGCGGCGAATCAGCCGGATCTGGTCCAGCGGTTCCGGCGGGAGATGCAGGCCTCAGCGCTGGTGCGCAGCGAGCATGTCGTGCGCATCACCGATGCCGATCTTGCGCCGGAGCTGCAAGGGGTACCGTTTCTGGTCATGGAGCTTTTGTCCGGAGCGGATCTCGGGCGGCTGGTGGTCGAACGCGGGGCGTGTCCGGCGGAGGAGGCCCTGTGGCTGCTGGGACAGGCCGCGCGCGGACTCGATCGCGCGCACGCCGCCGGGATTGTCCACCGCGACTTGAAGCCGGAGAATATGTTCCTGCATCGGCTGGACGACAAGCGGCTCATCGTCAAGCTGCTCGACTTCGGTATCGCCCGCATGATCGATGCGTCCGGGCTGTCGGTTGCGGATGCGCGGGTGACGCAGGACGGAGCGATTCTGGGAACGCCGCTGTTTCTCACCCCGGAGCAGGCGCTGGGAGAGGTGGAGAAGATCGGGCCGGCGACGGATATGTGGCCGGTGGGGCTCATCGCGCATGAGCTTTTGACCGGCGTGTCCTATTGGGCGGAGGAGCAGATGACGACGCTCCTGGCCAAGATCATCTTCAAGCCGCTTGTGCCGCCGAGCAGCAAAGGAATCAAGCTCGGACCGCGTTTTGACGACTGGTTCCTGCGCTCTTGCGCCCGCGAGCCGGCGCAGCGCTGGGCTTCCGTAGGCGAGCAGATCGAGGCGCTGGCCGATGCGCTGGAGGTCGACCGCGCGATCCTCACTGCGACCGAGCCGCCGCCGGCTCTGCGCGGCTGGCTGGAGTCGCGTCCGGCACGCACCGGCGAGGTCAAAGAGCTAAGTCTGCTGAGCATCTCGGATACCTCGGTGCCCAAAGCCCCGACCTCGTATGCGAGCCTGCCGGGCGTCGGTCCGGCTTCGCGTGAGGTCAATCTCATTACGGAGCCGGCGCCGAGCCAGCCGCACATTCCCGATGCGCGGGCGCAGCGCCGGCAGATCCTGACCACGGTGGCGGTGTATGCCGGCCTCTCGGCGCTGCTGTTGACGCTGGGGCTGCTCGGATTTTCCCGCCTGCGTCCGAATCCGCCGCACGATCCACCGGAGCATGAGGTGGGCGCCCCGCCCGAGCGCAGCGCCGCCGCCGATGCCGCCGCCCAGCGCGCCGCGGCTCCCTCCCCGCACCCCTCTACCCCGCCCGGCAACGACTCCCCGGGCGAGCTTCCGGAGAAGGTCGAGCAGACTCCATCCGCCCCCGGCGGAAATCGGCGCAGCGCCCCGGGGAACAAGGGCTCCGGGTCGCGGGCGCACGGCAAGAAGCACTCCCTGCCCCGCGATCCGACCGCCTACGATCCTTCCGCTCCCTAATCAAATCAAACCCGCGCCACTTCTGAGGCATTGTGCTGGCGCCGCATGAGCAGAGGCGGCTTTGCGGTGCTACACTGATGGCCAAACTTCGACCCAGCGTCTTACCCAAGGAGTAAAGCGAGTATGGCAGAGACAAAGCTTCCGGCCTGCGGCATCTATAAAACAACCCGCGCCCTTGGTGAAATGCCGGCGGAGAT
>CALFML010000519.1 GCA_937879845.1 uncultured Myxococcales bacterium | reverse complement strand
CGTGAGCACGGTGGACGCCGTGGATGGCCACCGCAGTAGGTTTTGATTGGCGGACTAAGCAGCTCAGGCGACGCGGGGGCTGGGAGGGCGGGTGTGATAGCGTGCCGCGGATGCGCGTTATCCCGCTTGGTGGGTGTGGAGAGTTTGGCCGCAACCTGACTGCCTACGTGGCGGCGGAGCAGCTTTTGATCGTCGATTGCGGTATCGAGATGCCCGACGATCTGTCGCCCGGGGTGGACTCGTTCGTGCCGGATCTGGGCGAGCTCCTGCGGCGCTTCGGGATGCCGACGGCGGTGCTGCTCACCCACGGGCATGAGGACCACATCGGCGCGGTCGGCCATCTGCTGACCACGGTCGGGCAGGCGGTCCCGGTCTATGGGCGGCCGCTGACCTTGCGGCTGTGCGAAAACCGCATGCGGCGCCACGGGGTGCCGCGGCGCTTGTACGATCTGCGGCGGCTCCATCCGGATCAGCCGGTGTGGTTTGGTCTGCGGCGGGCGCACGGGCAAGAGGAAGGCATCCTGGTGACGCCGCTGGCGGTGCCGCACTCGATTCCCGAGTCGTGCGCGCTGCTCATCCAGGGTCCGCTGCGCGGCGAGCAGATTGGTCTTGATACATCTGCCGGCAACCGCAGCGGCGGCGGATCATCCGGACCGCTGCGGGCGCCCAATCCGCTGCCGCCCGGGGTCTTCTCCGTGCTCCACACCGGCGACTACAAGCTGGAGGAGTTCGCCACGAGCCTGGGCCTGGCGGGACGGACGGCGGGGTCGGGCTCGGCGCCGGATGGGGGAGCCGGGTTTACGCCGGGGCTACACATCGATCTGCTCGTGGGCGACAGCACCAACGCGATGGTTCCGGGCCGCTCGGGGAGCGAGAGCGCGGTGGCGGAGGCTCTCTCCGAGTTGCTTTTTGACCCGCAGAGCACGGGCCGGGTGGCGGTGACGCTCTTTTCGTCTCACATCTTGCGGATCTCGGAGTTCGCGCAGAGCTGCGTGCGCGCCGGCCGGCGGCTCTGTCTGCTCGGGCGCGGTCTCAAGGACGCGGTGGCGGCGGCGACCGACTGCGGAGTGCTGGCGCTGCCGCCGGCGCTTTTGTGCACGGCCGGGGAAGCGGCGGAGCTGCCGCCGGCGCAGGTGGCGCTTTTGTGCACCGGCTCGCAGGGGGAGGCGGCGGCGGCGCTCGGGCGGCTCGTGGCGGCGCTGTCGCCGGAGGTCCCTTCGCCGTTTCCGCCGCTGCGGCTGAGCGCCGGCGATACGGTGGTCCTGGCGGCGCGCGCCATCCCCGGTCATGAGCGGGTGCTGAGCCGGCTGTGCGACCGCCTGGTGGATGCCGGCGTGCGGGTGCTGTCGGGGGCGCGCTTTTCCGCCTCCGGCCATGCCTGCCGCGATGAGCTTGCGGCGCTGCTCACCGAGGTCAAGCCCCAAGCCCTGCTGCCGGTCCACGGGACGCCGCGGCAGCTGGAGGCCCATGCCGGGCTGGCCGAGGAGCTCGGCTTTTCTGCTCTGCGCTGCCGCGATGGCGACGTGATCGAGCTCCGGGCGAGCGGTCCCGGCGGCCGGGTCGAGTTCTTCCGGGATAAGGCCGAACGCCTGCAGGCCGGCCACCTGGCAGTCGAAGGCTCTTCGGTGGGCGAGGTCGGCCCGGCGACCCTGCGCGAGCGGCGGCGGCTGGCCCACACCGGGCTCGTAGTCGTCGCGCCGGGACCGGCGGGGCTCCCGAGCTTGCTCGTGCGCAGCATCGGCGTGAGCGAGCCCGGGCCGGCCCTGGATGCGCTGTACGCCGCCGCCGCCGCCGCCGGCAGCGCAGCGCTCGGCGAGAGCGCCCGGCGATCAAGCCTAAGCCCAAGCCCAAGCGCCGCCGCAGCGGCCGCAAATGCATCACGAGCTGCACTGGATGACGAGACAGCGGCGGCTGTCGCCCGGGCTGTGCGCCGGACCTTCGCCCAGCACCGGGGAAAAAAGCCGACCGTGCTTTCGCTTCTCGCAAGTCGCGAAGTTAAGTACGATGAATCGGACTAGCTGAGCCCAGCCGCCACAGCCCCGCCCTGGCGGCGCTCTTAATACGAGTTACGAGGTAGCCGATGACCGTACGGACCCTGCCCGTGTTGCTGCGATGCTTCTGTGCCCTGTTCCTTGTCTGGGCGAGCTCCGGATGTTTGAAGCTGACGCTCTATAACGCCTCGGTTACAAAGCCCAGCCAGGTCGCGGTGTACTTCTCGCTGACCGATAGCGGCGGCAACCCGGTGCCAAACCTCGCTTCGGACAAGTTCAAGATCTACGAAGACGGGGGGCTGGTCTCGGTGTTCGAGTCCAAGCAGACCATCTTGAACCCGGAGGTGGCCGCGGTGCATTACACGCTGCTCCTGGTCGACCTGTCGGGCAGCGTGTCGGAGTCCGGCGCCATCGAGCAGCTCAAGCCGGCGGTGCAGGGCTTCGCCGACCGCGTCGGCCAGCTGCAGCGCGTCGCGGTCTACGGCTTCGACGGCAGCAAGGAGATCTTCCAGATCACCGGCTTCTCCGAAGGCGGCGGCCGGGTGAGCGGCGCCGCCGAGCGCCTGGGAACGGTGCGCACCAAAGACCCCTCGACCAATCTCAACGGCGCGGTGATCGAGGGCCTCAAGGTCCTCGATAAGGCGCTCCAGAGCGCGCCCACGCCGCTGCGGTTCGGCTCCCTGGTGGTGTTCACGGACGGCACGGACCGCGCCAAGCGGGTGCTGCGGCCGGATCTGGACAAGGCGCTCGACGAAGCCGTGGAGCGCGACGTGAGCCTGTACGTCATCGGCGTCGGCAGCGAGATCGACTCCAGCGAGCTGCGCAACATCGGCCGGCGCGGCGCGTTTCTGACCAAGGACCCGACGGTGCTCGCCAAGGCCTTCGACGCCATCGCCGAGCGCGTTGAGGCCTTCACCAAGAGCTTTTACCTCCTGTCCTACTGCTCGCCGGCCCGCGCCCAGGAGCACGACCTGAAGGTGGAGGCGCACGCGCCGGGCAAGAGCGGCTCGCTCACCTACCGCTTCGACGCCACCGGCTTTGGCCCCAACTGCGACTCCAACCGCCTGCCCAAGTTCGACATCCACAACCCGATCAAGCGCACCGCCAACAAGAAGGCCAAGTAAGCCGCGGCCGCCCCCCGCGGCGGCGTCTCCGCTTCACAACTTCTGGCACTGGAGCAGCTGCAGGTAGGGCAGCTCGGAGTCTTGCTCTTCGGTCGTGCCTTGGTAGGGGAGGGTGCCGTCTTTGGCGTAGCCGCCGGCGGCGCCGCCGCTGGCCAGGGCGATGCCGTGGGAGCTGGTCTTGACCATGCCGGAGAAGGCGTGGTGGTGGGTGCGCCGCTCCGCCGCCGCGAGCGGCTTGCCGCCGAACGGCTGGCCGGCGGTGCCGCCTTCGGGGAGACCGATGAGGATGCGGCCCTGGGTGCTGCCGGCGCGGCCCCAGCCGGCGGGACAAGCGGCGGACTGAAAGAACATCAAGGTGCCAAGCGGCGCCGGCCGCTGCGATAGATCGGGGGCGGCTTGCTTCTGGCAGACCAGGAGCTGGACGTACGGGAGCCCGGCGCCGGTCGGGGTGCCTTTGACCGTCATCGCCACGCTGCCGGCGCGCGCCACGCCGTGGTTGGCCTCGCCGACCACGCCGGCGTAGTTCACCGAGGGCAGGTTCAGCGTCGCCGGCATCGGATGGCCGTGCGTCCGCTCTTCGCCGTCCGCAAGCGGCTGGCCGGCCATGTTACCCGGCGGGCTGTCGCCCTGCGTCGGCACGAGCGTCCGTCCGGCGCCCAGCTGCAGCGCCTCCCAGCCGTTTGGACAGCTGCGGCGGTTAAACAGGGAGATCGCGCCCGTGGGCAGCGAGTCTCCGCCGGGCGGGGCGGCGTCCGCGCCGGCATCCGCGCCCGGGGCGCTGGCATCGGCCGGCGGCGCCATGCCGCTGCTGCCGATGCTGGCTGGGGAAGAGCAGCCAAACCCCGCCAGGCCCGCGGCGCAAAGCAGACCCCAGGCGGCGCTTCCGCCGCGACGGCTGGCTTGCCTCGTCATGGCTTCACGCAGGCGAGCAGCTGGATGAACGGCAGCGCCGAGGCGGCCGCTTCACTGGTGCCGCTGCTCGTGTACTTGGCCGCCGCCGCGCCCTGGTTGTTGCCGCCGTTGAGGGCGGCCAGGGGTTTATACGGAAGGTCCACCTCCCCGGTGAACGCATGGATGTGGGTGCGGTCTTCTTCGCTCTGCAGCTCGTCGCCGACCTGCGTTCCGACGGTATCGGCGCTGGTGACGGCGACCGCCAGGCGGCCGCGCAGCTCGGTGGCGACTCGCCAGCCGCTCGGACAGCTCTTTTCATCGCCGACAAAAAAGGCGACGGTGCCGGACGGCACATCGGTCTCCCCCGGGTCCTGACCCGCCGCCGGCTGGGCGCGTAAAAGCAGCATCCCCAGGCTGCCCAGAAGCAGCCGCCGTCCCCAGCGTCCACGCACTACGTTTTGCATCGCCATCGAAATCTCCCGCCGGGCTCGCTGACGCGCCGAGATGGCGCTCGCCACGAGCACGCGGCCGGTCTGCTTTACCGAAAAAACCAGGCGGAGTCGATAGGTGCAGCTACGCGGCGGGCGCCGGCGCCGGCCTGTTGTTTAGGAATCGGCGAACGGACCGTCCTCATCCGGAACCCTGCCGGCGGCCGCCGCACCAAGCAGGTCGCTTCGCCACAGGTTCCGGATGAGCGCTTTCTAAACCGTGCCCCAGTTGAACTCCGAAGTTATGGCAGGAGAGCGGGTGGCCCCGGAGGCGGGGACCCTGCTGCGCCAGCAGCGGGGTGCCGCAGGGGACAGGACCCGCGGCGCAGCCCGAACCTGCAGGTCTTTTGCGAGGCGTGGTTTAGGAGACGGTAGCGCTGTTCTGCGGGAGAGCGCGGGTCTTTTGCGCGGCGTGGTTTAGGAGGCGGTAGCGCTATTCTGCGGGGGAGCCAGGTATTCGATCAAGGTGGCGACGCCGAAGCCGGTGGGGCCTTTGCTCTGATGGCCCCATTCTTTGGACGTCGAGACCGGGCCGGCCATGTCGACGTGAACCCAGGGGACCTCGCCGACGAACTCCTTGAGGAACAGGCCGGCGATCATGGCTCCGCCGGCGCGCTCGCCGCTGTTTTTCATGTCGGCGATTTCGCTCTTGAGCGCTTCGAACAGGCGCTCGGGAAGCGGCAGCTGCCACATGCCTTCGCCGGCCTGGCCGGCGGCGGCGAGGAAGCGCTGGACGAGCTCGGGGTTGTTGCTCATGACCGGCGCGATGTGCGGCCCGAGCGCGATCACGGCGCCGCCGGTCAAGGTGGCAAAGTCGAGCATCTCGTCGGGCTTGATGCGGGAAAGGGCGAAGGTCATGGCATCGGCCAAGGTCAGGCGGCCTTCGGCGTCGGTGTTGTTGATCTCGACGGTCTTGCCGGCCATCGAGCGCAGCACATCGCCGAGCTTGTAGGCGCGGCCGGACGGCATGTTCTCGGTGGCGGCCAGGACCACGTGCACCTCGTCCGGGCAGTCCAGGCGCGACAGCACGCCCAGGGCGCTGAGCACGGTGCCGCCGCCGCCCATGTCGTACTTCATCTCGAGCATGCCCTCGTTGGTCTTGAGCGACAGGCCGCCGGAGTCGAACGTCACGGTCTTGCCGATAAGGGCGATGCGGCGCCCCGGCGTCTTCCCCTTGGGCCGGTACGCCAGATGGATGAGGCGCGGCTCTTCCTCCGAGCCGCGGGCCACGCCGAGGAAGCAGCCCATGCCGAGCTCGGCGCATTCCTTGGGACCGAGGATCTCGCACTCCAGGCCGTGGGCGGCGGCCAGCTCGCCGGCCAGCTCGGCCAGGCGGCGCGGCGTCAGCTCGCTCGCTTGCTCGTGAGCCAGGTCGCGCGCCTGCATGATGCCGTGGGCGATCTTTTCGCCGCGCTCGATGCCGCGCTGCAGCGCCGCGGTGGTGGCGCAGGCGGTGACCAGGCGCACTTCGCTCGGACCGCCCGGACGCTTGCGCTCACCGCTTAAGTATTTGTCGAACTGGTAGCCGGCCAAAAGGACGCCCTCGGCGACGAACTCGCCGACGCGCTCCGCCGCTTTGGCATCGGTGTCGGGCAGAAGCAGGGTCAGGCTCTGACAGCGCGAGGCATGCGCCGCCCGCACCGCCCGCGCCGCCGCGTGGCGAAGATCGCTAAGACCGAAGTCGCGGCCCTTGCCGATGCCCAAAAGGAGTACGCGCCGCGGCCCGACCTTGCTGTGGGTGTGCAGCTGCAGCGACTGCGTCTTTTTGCCGCTGAAGTGCTCTTCCGCCGCCAGCTTGGTGATAAGCCCATCGAGCGCCGCATCGAGCGCCCGCAGCCCGGCGGCGTTCTGGCCGCCTGCCAGGTCGTTATTTTTATCGGCTGCCTTATCGGCTACTTTATCGGGCTTGTCGCCGGCAATCTGCCCGATGAGCCCTTCCAGACAGAGGACGGCGCACATGTCCGCCGAGTCAGTCACAATCGCGGGGATCTCGTCGATCCGATAAGAAAATCGCATACCCGGGTCTCCTTGCTCTGAGGTCTGCACCTCAGTCTGTTGTGTAGGTTAGCAAGCTAAGCGCCAAGGGAGGACGGAAATCCCGCTGCGGCGGACGTTGACACGCCGACTGGGCAAACGTACCTTGCTTTCGTGAGCGTAAGCATCGCTTTGGAGCTTCTGTGAGCCAGCCTGGGGCTAGTGCCAGCCGGCTTGCTCCCGAGCCCAAAGGACTTTTGGAGCGCCGGCTCCTCATCATCTCAGGCAAGGGGGGAGTGGGGCGTACGACCGTCGCGGCATCGCTGGCGGTCTTGGCGGCGCGGCGCGGCAAGCGGGTGCTCCTGACCCAGACCAAGAGCAAGGATCGGCTGGCCTCCCTTTTCGGGGTGCGCAAAAACTTCGCCGAGGTTCAGCCGGTAAGCGAGAACCTGTGGGCCGTCAACATGACCCCGGAAGCGGCGCTGCGCGAGTACGGCATCATGGTTCTGCGCTCGACGTTTCTTTACAAGCAGGTCTTCGAGCGCGACGTGGTGCGGGCGTTCCTGCGCGCCGTGCCGGGGCTCCTTGATTACTCGATGCTCGGCAAGGCCTGGTACCACACCACCGAGCAGGTCGGCGGCCGGCCGCGCTACGATCTGGTGATTCTGGACGGACCGGCGACCGGACATGCGCTGACGCTTTTGCGCGTGCCCAAGGTCATCCTCGATACCGTTCCCGAAGGACCGCTCACCGGGCCGGCGCGCGAGTGTCGGCAGCTGCTCACCGATCCGCGGCGCTGCCGCGCGGTCCTGTGCACGCTGGCTGAGGACCTGCCGGTCACCGAGACGCTGCAGCTCGCCCAGGGCATGCGTGAGTTGGATATCGCGCTCGGGCCGGTGGCGGTCAATCGGCTGTACCCGCCGCGGTTTGGCAGCGGCATGTCGGCGGTCGCGCTCGATGAGCTGTCGGCGTCGCCGGCGGCGCTCGGCGATGCGCTGCTCGGACCGGTGCTGGCGGCGGCGCGGCTGCAGCGGCAGCGGGCGCAGCTCAACGACACCCATGTCGCCCGCTTGCGCGCCGCCCTGCCCGAGCCGCAGCTCCACCTGCCGTACTTGTTCACGGCGGCGTTTGGCCGCGCGTCGCTGGAAGAGCTGGCCGATCGCCTCGAAGGGCAGCTCGACGGCATCGGGGCGATCTAGCGCACCTGCGGCCCCCATCGCTAACGCGCCGAGGCCGCCGTCCGCCGCGGAGCGGAATGTCTCGGCAAATCCGGCCGGCTCCTTAAACCACGCCTCGCATCAGAACCGCAGGTTCGGGCTGCGCCGCGGGGACCTGGACGTAGCCATCGTTGACGAAGATCGCGTCTCGCATCAGAACCGCAGGTTCGGGCTGCGCCGCGGGTCCTGTCCCCTGCGGCACCCCGCTGCTGGC
>CALFML010000518.1 GCA_937879845.1 uncultured Myxococcales bacterium | reverse complement strand
TGCTCGACCGCCGCGTGGTGGTGATGCAGGGCAACTACGATCACTCGATCGGCCATGAGCTGCCCGACTGCGCCTGTGGCTACGCCGACCCGCGCGACAACCACTACGCGCGGCTGTCGTACGCCTATACCCAGGCCAAGACCTCCGCCCGCTACCTGCCGTACTTGCGCGCCCTGCCGCCGGCGCTGCGGCGCGAGTGGTACGGCCTGCGGGTGCTCATGGCGCACGGCTCACCGCGCCGCGTCAACGAGTTCCTGTGGGAGTCGCAGTGCTCGGATGCGTTTCTGCGCCGGCTGCTCAGCGAACACGCGGCGGATGTGTTGCTGGTGACGCACTCGGGCATTCCCTGGATGCGGCAGCTGCCGCCCGAGCTCGGCGGCGGCATCGTCATCAACGTCGGCGCCATCGGCCGCCCCGCCAACGACGGCCACACCGGCGTCTACTACGCGCTGCTCACCGTGCATCCCGCCGCGGCCGCCGCGGCCAAAGGCACGCTGGCCGTGGAGCTGTTGCGCATAGACTACGATCACGAGCGCCTCATGGCCGACATGCGCGCCGAAAGCCTTCCCGAGGAGTTCGTCGAGACCATCGCCACCGGCTACTGGACCACGTGCCTTGAGATCCTGCCGGCGCGCGAGCGCAGCCGCGGCATTTACTAAAAAAGGGGGCGCGGTCCTCCCCCTTCGCGGCTCGCCTTCGCCGATGGGTCGGTTCTCACTCTCCGTTCGCGACCTGCGGTCTATCTGCCGCCCGCCGGCGGATCGCGGAACTGCCGCGACAGCGCGACGACATCGCGGTATTGTGCAAGCTCCGCCGCGGTCCGCTCCGGGCTCCATTGCAACAGCGCCGCCATCCGGCGGGCCACCCGCTCCGCGCAGCCGAGCCCCTGATCCCGCGCCCGCAGGAGCAGCGGCAGCCGCCGCGCCAGCACGTCATCGAGCCGCAGCGCGCTGTCCTCCGTCACCGCCAGATCCACCTCGGCGTAAAGATACGGCAGCTCGGGATCGAGCCGCTCCGTGCTGCCGCTCGCGTCGCCGCCGGCCCGCTTCTCGACCAGCGCCTGACCCAGGCGCAGCGCCCGCACCCCGTAGTTATGCGCCCAGTGCATGGCCACCTGGCGGTCAAGGCCGGCGATCCCCAGCGCCTGCAGCGCCAGCGCCACGCTGAGCACCGGCTCGATGCCGCGGCGCGCCCGCGGCAGACCTTCGGCTCCGGGCAGCGACCGATCACTGGTCGCGCAGCGCGGCTCGGTCCCCCCGAGCTGCTTGTACGCTTCATCCAAAAGCTGCGCCGCCATCCGCCGGTAAGTGGTCAGCTTGCCGCCGACGATGGTGATAAGCCCCGGCCGGCTGAGGATGCGGTGCTCGCGCGAGACGCTGGAAGCGGTGAGCCCCGCGGCGTTGGGCATCACCAGCGGCCGCAGCCCGGCCCACGTCGCCAGCACATCGGCGGGCACAAGACCGGCGGAGGGAAAGTAGTGGTTGGCCGCGGTCAGCAGATAGTCCACATCGGCGGCATCGGCGGCGACGCGGTCGGGATCGCCGTTGTAGTCGGTGTCGGTGGTGCCGAGGATCGTCCGGCTGGCGCTCGGGTTGTCCGGGTCGCTCCACGGGATGGCAAACATCACCCGGCCGTCCTGCGGCGTCTGCATCACCACGGCGTGGCGCACCGGCAGGCGGCTGGCGGCGAGCACGATGTGCGCCCCCTTGGTCGGCCGAAGCAGCGGGGACGGCTTATCGTGCTGAAGGAGGCGCATGACGAGATCGGACCACGGTCCGGTGGCGTTGACCGTGACCTTGGCCCGCACCGTGGCCCGCTCCCGCGGATCGGCGGCGGCGCCGGGACCGGGCAGCCCTTCGGCAATGACCCCAAGGATGGTGCCGGCCTTATCCCCTTGGCCCTCGATGAAGCCGGTGACCTGCGCATAGGACAGGATCTGCGCCCCGTGCGCGCGGGCATCGAGGATGTTCTCCAGCGTCAGCCGCGAGTCGTCGGTGATGCTGTCGTAGTAGGTGACGCCGCCGGTAAGCGCCTCGCGCCGCAGGCCGGGTTCACGCGACAGGAGGGCGCGCGTGCGGTAGACCCGGTGCCGGCCCGGCGCCGAAAACTTCGACAGCGCATCGTAGAGCGACAGACCCGCCCCGAGCGCCATCCGCCCCGGATACTGGCCCTTGTATGCCGGCACCAGGAACTGCTGCGGCCGCACCAGATGCGGGGCCAGCTTGAGCAGGCGGGTGCGCTCGCTCACCGCCTCGAAGACCAGGCCCAGCTCGCCGTGCTGCAGGTAGCGCAGGCCGCCGTGGATGAGCTTGGACGACTTGCTGCTCGTGCCGGCGCCGAAGTCCGCCTTTTCGAGGAGCGCCACCTTGAGCCCGCGCAGGGCGGCATCGCGCGCGATCCCGGCGCCGGTGATGCCGCCGCCGATGACCAGGAGGTCGAACTGCTCGCGATCCAGGGCCTGCCAGGTCGAAAGTCGCGCTGCGGTGCTCATAACAGGGGACTCCTTATCACAAGTTTACAAGGCCGGGCCGCGGCAAAGGCGGCGCATACACGGCCGCCGTCCACCGGCGATCACGGCGGCGGCGCATCCTCCCCGAGCAGGTGCACGAGCTGCCGCAGCGCCTTGGCGAGCCGCGGCCCCGGGGTGACAAACTCGCGGTCGGACAGAACGTAGATCCGCCCGTTTTGCACCGCCGGCACGTTGCGCAGGATGAGCCAGTCGGCGCGCACGCGGCTGTTCTGCGCGGGGTCGCTGTGCACCGTGTCGAAGATGACCTCGGGCTGGCGTTCTTCGATCGCTTCGACCGCGACCTTGGCGTAGCGGACCTTCAGGTCGGCGAAGATGTTGGCGCCGCCGGCGAGTCGGACAAGCTCGTCGAGGTAGGTGCCGGGGCCGGCCGCCACCACGCCGCGCAGGCCGCCAAGCTGGCGATCGACGACGAACAGAACCTTGGGCGGCGGCCGACTGCCGCGGCGGCGGATGAGGCGCTGGACTTCGCCGAGCTCGCCGTCGAGCTGGGCGAGCAGCGCCGCCGCCTCCGTCTGACGATCGCCAAGCCCGCTGCCGACCTTGAGGATCGCGGCGCGCACCTGCTCCAGATCGTTCATCGGGATCGCCAGCACCCGGGCCCCGCCGCCCGCCGCCCGCAGCGCCGCCGCGACGTCTTGCTGCACTGCATCAACCAGGATCAGATCCGGCCGCAGCGCCAGGATCTTCTCGACGCTCGGCTGCAGGAACGTGCCGACCCGCGGCCGCGTCTTGACCTCCGGCGGGTAATCGCAGAAGTCGGACACGCCGACGATCCGTTCGCCCGCCCCCAGTGCAAACACGATCTCGGTCAGCGACGGCGTAAGCGATACGACGCGACGGAACACGCGATCGCTTGCGGCAAGGCCGGGGCGGGCAGCATTTTCCCCTCCTTTAATAGATGAGTCCGCATGACGGCGGCACCCTCCGCCGATGGCGATCACCATCGAGAAAAACCACAAAATCGCGGTGCGGCTAGCGGCCATGCGCAGGACTCACTCCAGATCCGGGTCTAGGGGTGCAGGTTAGCGAGGGGAAGTGTCCGTAATGTCGGAAGAGCGTTGCCATAGACTACCCTACGTGTTACTTCATCCTTCCTTGGGCAAGCGCGGTGCAAGTAGCCGAAATGATTCGCCGAAACGATTACACCACCCCGCAGCCAAGCGTCCACTCAGGCAGTAACTAGAAACACGTATCTTCTCAGCGTAGCGCTCGGTGGACACGCCAAGCTGAGGCGCGTTTGACCTGTTGACTTGTGGTGAGCCGCTGCTAGGGCGGGGTCTCTCCTAGTGGGCACTAGGGTGGGCGACCTGCATGCGCAACATGGAGTAATGGGGTTTTGCAATGCATGAGCGACAAGAAGGAATCGATCAGTCAGCCGCGACAGTTATGATGAATGGGCAAAGGCGGGGGTATTCAAACAAGTCTGTGAGCAGGACCAAACAAGCACCGGCCGCGCCGTCCACTGCGGCGGCGCGTAAGCGTCAGACGGGAGGCGGCGCCGCCCCGGCCAAGGCCAAGAGCGGCAAGACCGTCCCGGCCGAGGCCGCGCCCAAGACCCGCGGACTTTCGCTGTCGCGCATGTTCACCAAAGAGGGCCGCGACCCCTTTAACGACGTCAAGTGGGAGCTGCGCACCGCGGCGATCACCGGCGACGGCGGCAAAGTCTTTTTCGAGCAGAAGGATGTCGAGGTCCCGGTCAGCTGGTCGCAGCTGGCGACCAACGTCGTCGTGCAGAAATATTTCCGCGGCGCCATGGGCACACCGTCGCGGGAGCGCTCGGTGCGGCAGCTGGTCGGCCGCGTCTCCTCCACCATCACCGGGTGGGGGGAGAAGGCGGGCTTTTTCAAGACCCCGGCCGACGCCCGGATCTTCCACGACGAGCTGACGCACCTTCTGGTCGAGCAGAAGATGGCCTTCAACTCGCCGGTCTGGTTCAACGTCGGCGTCGAGGCGGAGCCGCAGTGCTCGGCCTGCTTCATCAACTCGGTCAGCGACACCATGGACAGCATCCTGTCGCTCGCCAAGACCGAGGGCATGCTGTTCAAGTTCGGCTCCGGCACCGGCACCAACTTCTCGACCATCCGCAGCTCGCGCGAGGCGCTGCAGGGCGGCGGCGGGGCCTCCGGTCCGGTGTCGTTCATGAAGGGCTTTGACGCCTTCGCCGGCGTCATCAAGTCGGGCGGCAAGACCCGCCGCGCCGCCAAGATGGTCGTGCTCAACGTCGATCACCCCGACATCGTCGAGTACGTCACCTGCAAGGCCACCGAGGAGCGCAAGGCCTGGGCCCTCATCGACGCCGGCTACGACGGCAGCTTCAACGGCGAGGCCTACAACTCGATCTTCTTCCAGAACAGCAACAACTCGGTGCGCGTCACCGATGGGTTCATGGAGGCGGTGGTCCACGACAAGCCGTGGCAGACGCGGGCCGTGACCTCCGGCGCGGTGGTCGATACGTACAAAGCGCGCGAGCTGTGGATGCAGATCGCCGAAGCCGCCCACCAGTGCGGCGACCCCGGCCTGCAGTTTGACACCACCGTCAACAGCTGGCACACCTGCCCCGAGACCGACCGCATCAACGCCAGCAACCCCTGCTCCGAGTACATGTTCCTCGATGACAGCGCGTGCAACCTGGCGAGCCTGAACCTGCGCAAGTTCCAGTTCCCGGCCGGGCACAAAAACGCCGGCGACTTCGACATCGAGTCTTTCGAGCGCGCCGTCGATCTGACCATCCTGGCGCAGGAAATCATCGTCGACAGCGCCCGCTACCCCACCCCGCGCATCGGTGAGAACAGCCATGCCTTCCGGCCCCTGGGCCTGGGCTACGCCAACCTCGGGGCGCTGCTCATGTCGCGCGGTCTGCCCTACGACTCCGACGCCGGACGCGCCTACGCCGGGGCGGTCACGGCGCTCATGGGCGGCCGCGCCTACCGCATGAGCGCCGAGATCTCGCGCGATGTCACCGGGCCGTTCGCCGGCTACGCCAAGAACCGCCAGCCGTTCCTCGGGGTGATGCAGAAGCACCGCCGCCACGTCGATTACATCGACTCGGCGCTGTGCCCCTACGACCTGCTTGCCGCAGCGCGTAAATCCTGGGATGACGCGATCGAGATCGGTGCGCAGCACGGCTTCCGCAACGCGCAGTCGACGGTGCTCGCCCCCACCGGCACCATCGGCTTCATGATGGACTGCGATACCACGGGCATCGAACCGGACATCGCGCTCGTCAAGTACAAGCGCCTGGTCGGCGGCGGCATGCTCAAGATCACCAACAACAGCGTCACCGAAGCGCTGGCCCGCCTGGGCTACGACGACGCGGCGCAGAAGGCGATCGTCGCCTATATCAGCGAGCAAGACACCATCGAAGGCGCCCCCGGCCTGCGCCCCGAGCACCTGCCGGTCTTCGACTGCGCCTTCCGGGCCCAGAACGGCACCCGCTCGATCCAGCCGATGGGCCACATCAAGATGATGGCGGCGGCGCAGCCGTTCCTCTCCGGCGCGATCAGCAAGACCGTCAACCTGCCGAGCGACTGCAGCGTCGCCGATATCGCCGACGCCTATATGCAGGCCTGGCGCCTGGGGCTCAAGGCCATCGCCGTGTACCGCGACGGCTGCAAGCGCAGCCAGCCGCTGTCGACCAGCAAGCGGGAGACGGCCAACGACAAGGTCGGCTCGGCGGCTTCGGCCCTGGGGGTCCTGCTCGACCGGCTCCCGGAGGCGGCGCGCACCCACCTGCAGAACACCTACAGCCTGTCGATCGAGGATTTCCTGCAGCACGTCGCCGCCCTGGCCAACCCCAAGGGCCCGCCGGTCGCGGTGCGCCGCAAGCTCCCCGACGAGCGGCGGTCGCTCACCCACAAGTTCCAGATCGCCGGCCACGACGGCTACATCCACGTCGGCATGTACGAGGACGGCGCGCCCGGCGAGATCTTCGTCCGCATGGCCAAAGAGGGCTCGACGATCTCCGGCCTCATGGACTCGTTCGCCACCGCGGTCTCGCTGGCCTTGCAGCACGGGGTGCCGCTGAAGCTCCTGGTCGATAAGTTCAGCCGCACGCGCTTTGAGCCGTCGGGGTGGACGGGGAACGCGGAGATCCCGCGCGCCTCGTCGATCATGGACTATCTGTTCCGCTGGCTGGAGGCCAAGTTCCTGCCGGAGCAGCGCATGGGCGAGCAGCTGGAGATGGAGCTGCCGGTTCCGGCGGTGCCGACCACGCCCCCGACCGCATCCAGCGCGGCGAGCGACACGGTCGTCACGCCCGGTGCCCCGCTGCCGGGAATCGCGGCCATAAACCCGGCGCTCACCGGCCTTTTCGGCACCAACGGCCACAGCCGCACCACCACCTGGCGGGCCGAGAGCGACGCCCCGACCTGCCACGAGTGCGGCACGATCATGGTGCGCTCCGGCGCCTGCCACAAGTGCTTGAACTGCGGCGCGACAAGCGGCTGCAGCTAGTCACAAAGCTGGGGGCTCTGTCCGCCCCCTCCGTCCAGCAAAGCTGCCCCGAGCCTCCCCTCACCGCGCGTTTCTCGCGCGGCTTTTCCTATAAAGATCGACGCTGCCGGTAGCGAATTAAACCGCGCCCCAGTTGAACCCCGACGTTTTTGCCAAAAGAGCGGGTGGCGCCGGAGGCGGGGACCCTGCTGCGCCAGCAGCGGGGTGCCGCAGGCGACAGGACCCGCGGCGCAGCCCGAACCCGCAGCTCTTTTGCGAGCCGTGGTTTAGCTGGTAGGCGCCGCTGCGCCTCGCTTGCCCCCCAAACTCGTCGTCTTCTCTCGGTCTCCCTCTACTTTTTCCATCCCCCTCGCAGCCGGCTGACCCCGCGCGTCGTCTAGCGCGCGCGCTGCTTTTTTGCCGGATCGGCGACGGCGCCTGCAAAAGGCACGGCGGCCGGGTTGCGCGGCCGGCTGCTCAATTTCCGCGATCGTCCTCGGGGCGCACAAAGCGCTTCCAATTGGCTAATTGTGCAAGATAAAATTCGTGGTCCCGAAAACTCTATTCACCGAACGTGAAGGGGCCACCTAGACGGACGGCATGATGCCGCCGGTCTCCTTCCCTCGGCGCAGCAGGAGACTCGATGGCCAAGGCGTTGGTGTTCCGGCACGGCAGCACGGACCTGTCGTTCAACCTGGAAAAGGTCGACCGCAAGAAGCTCTACGGTCAGGTCGACACCGAGGTTGTCGACGACAAGGGCCGCCCGTGCCAGCTGGCAATCCTGGGCGGCGATGGCAAGACCCTGGTCGGCCGCGGCGGCAGCGCCTTGTGCATGCTAAACCCCGACGGCCTGTACTGCGACCGCGCGGCGCTCAAGCCCGTAGGGCTAGACGGCGCGCCGCTCACCAAGGCGCCTTCGAGCTTCGCCGCCCCGGTGCCGCTCGATTGCCGCGCCAGCATCGATGACTACCTGTCGCACAACGTCAAGGCGACCTACGTGCTGCAGCCGCCGATGGGCGCCGACGATCTGCTCGGCGAGCTGCGCAAAGGCGCCATCTACACCTTCCCCTTCAGCTATCGCGGCGGGCTCGATCCCGATGTCGGGTTCCTCCTGGCCAACCCCGAAGGGACGCCGTTTCTGGCCGTGGGCCGAAAGACCCGCCTGCAGTTCGTCTCGCTGCCCGAGCTCGCCGATCCCGATGTCGAGGCCGACCTCGACGAAGAGAGCGACGACGACGACAGCATGGACTTCGGGATGATGTAAGGGGAGACGAACTCATGGGCAGCATCAACCTCAGCAACAGCAAGAACCGCGATGCCCTGGTCCACACCCAGAGCGTCTCCACCAGCCTCCGCGTCCGCTGGCTCGACGACGGTGGCCAGCCGGCCGGCAACGTGCGCGTCCTGCGCGCCACCCTGGATCGCGACCTCGATGCGCTCAGCGCGGCGCACGGCGGCGATCTGGCGGCGGTCGGCGCGGCGATCGTCAACGGCGACCCGGAGGTCGACCTGGAGCGCGTCGGCGGCTACCTGCGCGACACCTCCCGCGTGTACGTCAGCCCGGAGCAGAAGATCGTCCACGCCGTGGCGCAGTGGGATCTGGTCAAAAACCCCGACGGCAGCACCAAGGAAAGGCGGCCGCAGAAGCCCACCCTGCCCAACGTCGCCACCGAGACGCCGCTGCGCTGGTCGGGCAAGCTGATGAAAAAGTCCGAGGTGTGGAACAAGTTCGTCTTCGCCGCCAAGCTCCAAGTCGTCCACATAAACGGCCTGACCTACGACTTCCTCTTCGAGATGGCCAAGGAGCTGGAGCTCAAAGAGAGCCTGCTCCTGGTCGGCGCCGGTCCCAAGAGCAACCAGCCGCTGTGCTTCCACCGCGGCGGCACCCCCTACCGCGGCTTCCTCGAGGGCCGCACCCAGGGCGAGTCGTACTGTCTCATCCTGCATCTTTCCAACCTGGAGCTGCGGGCTCCGGCAGCCGCGGAGAAGGCGTAACCATGGCGCAGCTTATCGATCCCGCTCGCGTTACGTGGAAGCTCGACCGCTACGGCGTCGCGGCGGCCAAAGACCTGACCGATCCGACGCTGTGGGCGCGGACGCAGGAGTACCGGCGCCTGGTCGCGGGGCGGCTTGCGCCGATCGACAAGCGCGATCTCAAAGGCCGCTTGCCGGCCGGCGAATACCACCTGTCGCGCAAGATGGACGGCGAGCTCGCGGTGCTGGTGTTTTCCGGCGGTGAGACCTTGCTCGTAAACCCCGGCGGCACCGTCCGCCTGGGCCTGCCGCTTCTGGCCGAGGCGCACAAGCAGCTCAGCCGCGCCGGCGTGAAGAGCGCGCTCATCGCGGGCGAGCTTTATTACCGCCATCCGAGCGGATCGCGGCCGCGCGTCTACGACGTCAGCCACGCCGCCCGCCAGCCCTCGGGGCAAAACGAGCTCGATAACCTGTGCTTCGCCGCCTTCGACATCATCGATCTCGACGGCCAGCCGGCGCCGAGCCGCCACGCCGACACGTTCGCCCGCCTGCAGAAGCTCCTGGGCGGCGGCCAGCGCGTGCATCCGGTCGAGGCGACCCAGGTAAAAACGGTCGAAGAGATCGAGCAGTACTTCCAAAGCTGGGTCGAGCAGCAGGGCGGCGAAGGCCTGGTCCTGCGCAGCGACACCGCCGGCAGCTTCAAGCTCAAGCCGCGCCACACCCTGGATGTCGCGGTGGTCGGCTTCACCGAGAGCGGCGACGAGCGCAAGGGCATGCTGCACGACCTCCTGGTCGCGGTGGTGCGCAAAGACGGCGGGCTGCACCTGCTCGGGCGGGTCGGCGGCGGCTTCTCCGATGAGGAGCGGCGCAGCTTCCTCAGCGAGCTGAAAGAGCTCGCCACCGCCAGCGACTACGCCGAGTCCGGCCCCGACCACGTCGCCTACCAGATGGTCCGCCCCGAGTGGGTCATCGAGATCAGCTGCCTGGACCTCATGGCGCAGACGAGCCGCGGCGGCGCGATCGACAAGATGGTGCTGAACTGGGATGCCGACGCCAAGT
The DNA here is from genome assembly GCA_937879845.1 of uncultured Myxococcales bacterium. Taxonomy (GTDB): domain Bacteria; phylum Myxococcota_A; class Polyangia; order Palsa-1104; family JAEUJZ01; genus CALFML01. The sequence goes on along the minus strand of CALFML010000518.1, from coordinate 4,035 downwards.
GCTACACCCCGCTGCGCCGGCTGCCGCTGGCGACGCCGATCTCGCCGAACTTTGTCCGCCGCCGCCTCGACAAGCAGGTCACGACCCTGGATGTCCGCGCCAAGCAGCTGGCGGATCTTGTCGAGATCGAGGGCCTGGACAAGGACGCGCGGCAGCTCACCCTGCCGGCGAGCCAGCTCCTGCGCCGCGAGGTCTACACCAAAGCCAGCCGCGGCCAGACCATGGTGCGCAAGCTGCTTCTATGGAAGACCAACAAAGAGACCGAAGGCGACTTCCCGGCCTACGTCCTGCACTTCACCGACTTCAGCGCCGGCCGCAAGACGCCGCTTGAGCGCGAGGTCCGGGTCTCCAGCAGCCGCGAGCAGATCGAGTCGCTGTGGAACGAGCTGTTCAAGGAAAACATCGTCAAGGGCTGGAGCCGCGTCTAGCCCTCTGTAGCTCGCGCCCCGCCGCTTAAAGCCGCATCAGCGATGGGAGCGGGTCTGGCGCTGGGCGCTCAAGAAGCGGTCGCGGGCCTCTTCTTCCTGAGCGCGCTGGCGCTGGGCGCGGGCGCGGCGCTGCTCGCGTAGCTCGGCGGACTCGTGCAGCTCGGCGGCTTCGCGCAGGGCCAGGGCCAGGCGCAGCGCTTCGTGCAGCTCGCTCTGCTTTCGCCCAAGCGCGTGCACCTGCTCGGTTTGCAGGTCGAGTTCGTGGCGGCGCGTCTGCACGAGCTGGCGCTGCCGCAGAATCCGCGCCGCTTGGCTTCTGAGCCACTCGGCGGCGGTCGCGGTAAGCGGCGCGGGCTCCGGCTGGGCGAAAGTCCCCGGTGTGAGGGCACAGGTCAGCGCCTGCAGCTTTTGCTTGGCCTGCTCCAACTGGCGCTGGGCCTGCGCTTCGCTGCGCCGGGCCAGCTCCAGGTGCGTCTTGACCCGCCGCAGCTGCTCCTGCACATCGGCTTCGGCGCGCCGGCGCAGCGACAAGACGAGCGCGGTGACCTGCGCCCGCCCTTCGCGCCGCCCGGTGAGTCGCCCGGTGAGTCGCCCGCTCGCCACGCCGCCAGTCGCCGCGCCCGTGGCCAGCCCGCCAATCTCCAGGGGCGCGCTGCCCGACCGCGGCCCCAGGGTGCCCGGCGTCCGGCTCGGCAGCGGCGGTGCAGCAGGCGGCAGATCGGGGGGCGCGGCGCGGCTCACGTCTAGATTATGCCTGAGTCCCGCAGCCTCCTGCAGCCCGCGGCAAGTACCTCCCGCGCGCTCCCGCAAGGTTTGACGCGGCAGCTAAGCATGTAAAACAATTGCGTTCGCTCCGGCGCTAAAATACGCTCGCCTCGTGTCCTCCGTCGGGTCTGTGCGGAACATGTCGCCGCCCCCACCGGACGCCCAAGTTCAACACGTGGGTGAGGAGGTAGGCGGGTACGTGATAGGCAAGCTGCTGACCCAGGGCGGCATGGCGTCGGTCTATCTTGGGCAGCGGGTCGCCCCCGGCGGCTTCGCCAAGACCGTGGTGCTCAAGCGCCTGCGCCCGGAGCTGGCGCAGAAGCCGCCGCTTTTGGCGCTGTTTCTGCGCGAAGCCAGCCTGGCGGCCACGCTGGACCACCCGAGCATCGTGCGCACGCTCGATCTGGCCAAGCTCGGCGGCGACTACTACCTGGTGATGGAGTATGTGAGCGGCGGCGATCTGCGGCTGCTCTTGCGGCGGGCGCGGCGGCGCGGGCAGCGCTTCTCCGCGGCGGCGGTGCTGTATCTGGGCCGCGAGCTGCTCAGCGCCCTGGACTACGCCCACTCGCGCTGCGCGGCCGATGGGCAGCCGCTGCACCTGTGCCACCGCGACGTGTCGCCGGCCAACATCCTTTTATCGACGGAAGGCGAGGTGAAGCTGTCGGACTTCGGCATCGCCCAGGCCAGCGCGGCGCTGGAATCGGCCGGCGGCATCCGGCTGCGCGGCAAGATCGGCTACATGTCCCCGGAGCAAGCGCAGGGCGGGACGGTCGACGCGCGCACCGATCTGTTCGCGCTGGCGGCGGTGCTGTACGAGGTCCTCACCGGCAAGCGCCTGTTCATCGGCCAGCTCGGCCAGCCGATCGCCGAGATCTATGACGCCGCGATCGTGGCGCCGTCCCGGCTGTGCCCGAACCTGCCGGCCGACTTCGACTCTGTGCTCGGCAAGGCGCTGGCCCGCCGCCCGGAGGATCGCTATAGGAGCGCCCGCGAGTTTTATACCGCGCTGCGCGAGCTCACCCGCGCCAACGATCTATGGCTCGGGCGCATGGGGCTCGCCGAACACCTGCGTGAGCTGTGCGGGCCGGACCCCGAGACGTGGAGCTCCCTGGAAGAGCGCACCGGCACCGCGATCATCCCGTCGATCGGCGATTTCGCCGAGCTGGCGGAGGACGGAGCCGGCGACTCGGGCGAGCCGGAGCCTTTGGCCGAGCAGCTCTTCGACCACGTCACGGTGCCGTGGCCGACCGTGCCGATCAAAGATCTCCAGCCGCCGCTCGCGCTTTCCACGGACGATACCGCGCGGCTGCCGGAGGCGGCGCTGGTCGATGTCACCGCCGCTGCCGCCGCACCGCCCGCGGCCCTGAGCAAAAAGTCCGAGCTTGCCACCGAACCGGCGGGCCGCGCGCGCTTGGCGGCTAAAAGCCCCGTTGCGGCGACCGGCCAGTCCTCGGATCCGACCGTCGGCCACACGCGCTCGCTCGGGGCGGGAATCGACTTTGATGCGGTCACTTCGCCGGCGCCGCTGGTCGAGCCGACCCTGGCGATCCCGGAAGCGACGCTGCCGCGCCTTGCCGAGCTGGCTGCAAATCCCGATCCTCCGCCGCTTACCACGGCGCAGCATGCCGTCGAACCGGCGCGGCCGTCCGGTCCGATGACGCGGCCGCTGCCGATCTTGCTCAGCCTGAGCCAGCGCCTGCGCGAGCTCGGAAGCATGCCGCCGCGCCGGCTGGCGCTTTTTCTTTTGGGGCTGCTCGGGATCGGCGCGGCCCTGTGGATCATCTTGGCGGAGCTGTGGCGCTAGCGCTCCCGGCCTCAACCTTGGGCCCAACTTCCCAATCGCTGCGCCCGAGCTTGCACGGGCTTCTGGCGCGGCGGGCGGGGGCGTGATAAGTCTGGGCGTCTGGGCTGTTGTGAGCCGCCGGCGCGGGTTCTGCTAAAAAGCGGTCTCCGCGCAGCCGCTGTTTGCGTCCATGGCACCTTCTAGGAACCAACATGTTAGAGACCCTGAGCAAAGGCTTTCGGGCCGCCCGCGAGCGCCTCACCGGCGTCGCTGAACTCTCCGAAGACAACATCGAGGCGGCGCTGCGCGATGTGCGCATGTCGCTCCTCGAAGCCGACGTCGCGCTGCCGGTGGTGCGCGCCTTCCTGCAGCGCGTAAAGGACAAGGCGCTCGGCCAGATCGTCTCCCTGCGCGCCAAGGCGCAGATGCCGGCGGAGGGCAAGCTCGGCGAGCGCAGCCTGAAGCAGATGGAGGTCTCGCCCGAGTACCACTTCATCCGCATCTGCCAGGAAGAGCTCACCGCTCTTATGGGCAACCCGGACGGCGGCCCCACCGAGATCAACTGGGCGAAAAAAGGCCCGACGGTCTTCATGATGGTCGGCCTCCAGGGCTCGGGCAAGACGACGACGACCGGCAAGCTCGCCCGCTGGCTGCAGAAGATCCACAAGCGCAAGCCGCTGCTCGTCGCCGCCGACGTGTACCGCCCGGCGGCGGTGCAGCAGCTGCAGGTGCTGGGGCAGCAGCTTGGGATCACGGTGTTCGCGGCGCCGGAGAAGCGCCCGCCGGACATCTGCGAAGAGGCTTATAAGTTCGCCTACAGCAAAGGCTACGACGTGGTGCTCCTCGACACCGCCGGCCGGCTGGCGATCGATGAGCCGCTCATGCAGGAGCTGGCCGAGATCAAGGCCCGCGTAAAGCCGCACGAGATCTTCCTGGTCGTCGACGCGATGATCGGCCAAGACGCGGTGAACACCGCCAAGGCGTTCCACGACCGCATCAGCACGAGCGGCTTCATCCTCACCAAGCTCGACGGCGATGCCCGCGGCGGCGCGGCGCTGA
>CALFML010000517.1 GCA_937879845.1 uncultured Myxococcales bacterium | reverse complement strand
AGCAGAAGTGCTTGAAACAAAAGGAGGATCTGCCCACGCGGGGCCTGGCACGGCCGCTGCAATGGCCCTCGAGCGAGCCCGACGACGGGCACGAACTCGGCGACCACTCCGGATGACCCGACCATCGACGCTGGCCTGATCAAGTTGGTCTCGGTCGGTGACTACGTGTGGTTCGACGCCAACCGGGATGGTCAGCAGGGTGACAAGACCAGTGAGCCTCCGGTGGAGGGTGTGACGGTCAACCTGTATGACGCCCAGGGCAACTTGGTGAAGACGACCACCACGGACGCGAACGGGTTCTACTCGTTCACCGATCTGGCGGCGAGCACCGAGTACACCATCGAGTTCGTCAAGCCGGACGGGACGACCTTCACCGGTCAGAACACGAAGATGTCGTTCCACGGCAGCGTGCTCGGTGGCAACAGGCTCTGCGGCGGCAGGCTCCGCGATTGCGGTGGGCTCTGCGACCGCGTCGGGGTCGACGGCCGTGGCCGGGTCCGCGACTATCTGATGTTCCTGGGTGGACATACGGGTAGCGGCTCAGCTGAGCTTAGGGTGTAGCGTACCACGATTCTGAAGTACGCCTCCAGCTGCGCGGAGGTGGGAGCGAGTGCGGCAGCCGGGTCAGGCTGCTGCGGAGTTATGCGGGCGGCTCCGGACTTTTTCCGGCGGAGGGATTAATTGACGTAGCCGATGGTCGTGCTGCGGGTGACGCTGTCGCCGCGGGACACCCTGTACCAGGAAGTGTCGAGGGTGCCTGCCTTGTCGCGCTGCAGGTGGGCGTGCGGGCCGGTGACGTGGCCGGTGCCGCCGATGTTGCCGACCTGGCAGCGATCGCAGGTCCGGCTGTAGGAGTCGCTGGTCTTGATGAAGTGCCACTGGCGGAACGTCCAGCCGCTGGCCAGGGCGGTCTTGGCCTCGTTCTGGTTGCCGCTGCCGTTTCCGTTGCAGACGGCGCCCGTCGTGCGGATGGTCACGGTCCAGTACACCGAACCAACAAGCCCCGTCTCCGCCCCCCAGTAGTTGCAGTTGCCGGGGGCGATGTCCACCGCCTTATGCGGCGTGCCGTCCGAGTAGTTCGTCGTCGCCGTCACCGTACCGGGGCAGGGCGAGCGGACCTCATAGGCCGGCACCGCGGTCGGGATGAGCGAAAGGGCCGTCATCGCCAACAGAGCTGTCTTCACTGTGCTATGCATCATCACTCCTTCTTGCGCCGGCTGGGTTTACCGGCTCCCTTGTCCTGCTGCTTGCAGGGTCTGTTGCAGCCGCTGTTTCTCCCGCAGGATCAGACTCCACTCGGGAAGACCTTTGCTGAGCGTCTGAATCCAGGCGTCCACCTCGGACTCAAGGCGCGGATCGATATCGCGCAGCCGCACGAGCTCGGGCACCGCGCTGGCGAATCCGAGCTGGGCGATTCCCTGAAGGATGGCTTTGCGCACGCTCGAATCCCGCTCGTCCCGATAAAGGTCGAGCAGGGACTCGCGGGCCGCCGCCGCCGCCGCCGCCGGCACGCCGCCCAGGGCCACGGCCGCGGCGCTGCGGAGCTCCGCATCGGAGCTATGCAGGAGGCCCTGCAGGGTGCCGGCGGAGCTGCGGCTCACCGCTTCCGTAGAGATATTGCCGAGGATCTGCGCCGCCACCCGCGGATCGGTGGCCACCGCCGCCGCCGCCACCGCCGCATCCGCCGCCGGACCGTGATGGCCGGAATAAACAAACTGGTTGTCTTCGATGAGGTTTTTCGCCGCCTCGCTCCGCACCGCGGGGGAGGGATCGCGCACAAGGCGCTCGTACAAGTCGCCGGTGTGCTCCAGGGCGCTCGTGCGCCGCAGCGCCCGCACCACCGCGGCGCGGACGTCCGGATCTTGTTCGGAAAGGACGCGATCCGCGACGGTCTGCATCCCGCTCGGGTCGGCTCCGCGCTCGGTGCGGGCGACCAGGGCCGCTGCCAGGTGCTCGGCCACGACCGGGTGCCGCTCACGAGCGAACGCCGAGCGCAGCTCGACCGCGGACAGATTGACCGCGGACTCCCGCAGCAGCGTGCGCAGGTAGCGGCGGTAGGCCTCTGACTTGGAGCCCAGGCCGCGGCGGATCTGATCGAGCAGCGTGGAGACGGAGCAGACCTCTCCCTTGAGCGCCGGCGCCGACTCCAGCGGCTGCGCCGCGGCTGGGGCCGGCACCGTAGCGACCAGCGTAAGCGCCCCCAGCGCCGCCGCACAAACCCAGCTTGAACGTGTCATGGCAGACTCGCGCTCCATAGTTTAGTCGGGACGGTGGAGACAGCCGTGCGGATCCTGCGAGGGCAGGGCGAGCCACACTCGCTCAAAATCGACGACGCCGCTGGCATAGATCTGCTCGAAGATCTGGTAGTCCGGCTGGAAGCGCGGATCCGTGACCGCCATCTCCGCCATGACCGGGAGCGCATCCTTGCCCGCCGCCCGCGCCGCAAAGCGGAACAGCGCCCAGCGCACGCAGACATCGGCGTCGCCCTGGAAGGCCTGGGCGAAGATCTGCAGCACCTTGGCCTTGTCCGCCGACAGCGACAGCATGTGCGCCGCGGCGTCGCGGCCGTTGGCGCTGCCCTCCGTGGTGAGGATTTTTTCGTAAAGCGCCGTCGCCCGGCTGTCGAGGATGGGATCGGCGTGCATGGGCAGCGAGACGGCAAGATACCGGATGTCGTCATCCGCCGACTTGGCGCCGATCGCGAGCAGCTTGTCGAGGTATGGCGCGGCGTTGCCGGTGCGCTTGAAATCCGTCTCCATGACACGGCCGATGGTGCGGGTGGCGGCCCAGCCGGCCTCGCCGGAGTCCGGGTCTTTGGCAAGGTCCGTCAGCTGGCCCAGCACGGCCGGTGAGAACCGCTCCTGCGTATCGAGCGCGAGCAGGATTCCGGCGCGCCGCTCCAAAGGAATGCGGCTGTCCAGGCTCATCGCCGTGAGCTGCGCCGCGACCTCCGGGGAGCGGACGGCCGCGGAGCCGCGCAGCGCCGACAAGAACACGCCGGCTTCTTTGGGCGTGGCGTCGCGCACCCAGCTTAGGACCTCGCCCGCTTGCGCCGCGTCCGCGCCGATGAGCTCAGCCAGGCGCTCTTTCAGGTAACTCAGGACGTGTTCGTCCTCGCTGGCTAGAAGCGCCGCCGCCCAGGCGCGGAACGTCTTGAGCGTCACGGCTTCGTTGAAGCGATCTAGCTCCTGCCAGCAGGTCGTCGGATCAAAGCGCGGGCCGTGCCCCTCCGCCGCTGCCTCATCCTCCGTCGCTGCGGTCGTGCCGGCGGCGCTCTGCCACCAAGGACCCCTACTGCGCGCTGCCTGGGCAAAGGTCCGCTCCGACCGCGCTCCGCCATGGCCCGCGCGCAGAACAAGCCGTCCGATTCCCACCAGCAAAAGCCCCATCCCAAGCGCCGCGGCGAGCCATCGCCAGCGTCGGCTGAAAGAGGGAGCCGTTGCGCCCGTTCGCAGATCCATGGGCGGGAATATGCACCAGCCGCTGCGGCGAACGGACGCAAATCAAACCGCGCACCGGACGATTTTCCGTCCTACTAGGTTCCTTCCCAGGTGGGCCTGTCACATTCCCTGGCAGCGGCCGCCGCAGTACTGCTCGACAATGCCTTTGCGCAGGAACGTATCGGTCTGATCAATCGATGACTGCAGCTTGCGCACCTTGTCGTGCGGATCGTCGTCCTCGGGTCCGGTCGGCGGGGTGTTGGTGGTCGGCGCGGCCGGCAGCCCGAAGTCAAACTCCGTCATGCCGTTGCCGGAAAAAGGCGCGTCGGCGTCGGCAATGCCGTACAGCTCGCGGTTTACCGGCTTTATGTTCTGCGCCTTGATCGTCCGCGCAATCAGGTGCGCCCCAAGCGGAGTGACCTGATAATCGCCGATGGCGACGTGCAAGAGCACGTTGTGGGGCGGCGTGCCGGGCAGCGGGTTCTCGGTCAGGTAGGGAGCGTAGCCGTCCGGTTCACTGCGGTCCCACAGCATCTGCATCGCCCCAAGCAGAATCTGGATATCGAGGAAGTTGCTGTTGGCCGCCTGCAGCAGGACGAAGTAGGTGGCAAAGTCGACGCTGCGGTTGAGCAGCAGATTATACGGCATGCCCGGCTCCCCCAGGAGCCCGCGCGTCACGTCGGTGGAGATGGCCATGTACGTGGTGCCCATGATTCCGCCCTGGCTGTCGCCGCGGTAGTAGCAGTGCGCCGGGTCGATGGCGCTTACGCCGCCGAACTGCACCATCGGGTCTTTCCAGAAGCGGCCCTTCATCATGCGCATCGCCAAGAGCTGGTTGATCATGCCCTGCTGCTGGCGATCGACCACGTCCTTGAACAGCGCCAGATCGTTGAGGATGGAGCTTATGACGCTGTCCACGTCGTCATGGGCAAAGCCGGCCAGATCCACCGCGATCTCGACGTAGTTCTTCTGATCGATAAGGGTCGCCAGGAACCCGTCTTGGCCTTCCTCCTTGTGACCCAGGAGGCCGTGGCCGTTTTGCAAGATCGCTCCCGGCGTGCCGTGCGTAGCGCTGTTGGGAATCTGGACCAGGAACGGAAAGTCGGCAAAGCCATTCTGCTTGGGCAGGCCGTTTTCATCCACGACCAGCTTGCCGCCGGGCTCGGCTTGGCTGAGAAAAAGCGGCACCCGCATGGTCCCCAGGATCCGCCGCCGTATGTGCGGGTTGGGGTTTTCTACGACCTCGGTGATCGTGTAGTCCGGACCGGCCTCGCCGACGACGGCCAGGGCGGCGTCGCGCATCGCGAGCATGGTGCGGGTGTTGCTTTCGCGGCTGGCTGTCGAGTATTCCCAGGCTAGCTGCAGATCGGACTGGCCGATGCCGGCCTGCGCCAGCGCGGCGAAGATCCGGCCGTACAGGTCGCGGCGGCGGCGGATCGACGCCTCGGGGAACTCCGTACCATCGCGCAGCGCGGCGAACGCCGGAGAGGGCGGCAGGGACTGGCCGGCGGCATCGACGACGTGGCGGATGGCCACGATATAGCGCGTGTTGTCGTCCAGCCGGACGACCGGGCGGATCATGAAGCTGCGCTGGGAATCCTCATCGCTGGACCTGTCGAGTTCCGCGATATGCGGCACCAGCTGGCCGGTCCGGGTGTTGAGCAGAATCGTCGGCGACTGCGGGCTGGCCGACATCGCCAGATGGTTCTCATCCGGCAGACCGGCCGCCGTGGCCCCCGGCAGGTGCGTCAGGATGTTCATTCCCGGCGAGAAGCCGTCGGACCCGGTCCAGGGCTTGGGATCGATGGTCTTTTGCACCTGCTGCGGCAGGGTCTGGGGACCAAACTGCACGTGATGCCCGGTCGGCGTCTTTGCGTCATCGACCAGCCAGATGTTCGATGGGAACGGGAAGCCGCAGTGGCTGGGGACGAGCGGATCGCAGCCGGTCGCCGCCAAGGTGTCGGGCAAGTCCGGCTCGTCCATCGAGTTGGTGCAAGCGAGCAGAAGCAGAGCGGGTATATAGAGCAGAGAGGCGCGCATGCCCGGAACTTACTGCTCCAGCCGAATAAGCAGGGAAAATTTGTACTGTCTGCGGCTTGACCTTGACGCCGTCACGGCGCGCGGCAGTCAGAAGGCTGCGGCGGCTGGCGCGGCGACCGCCGCGGGCGAGGTGCGCAAGGCTGGCGGGGCACGATTGGGAATCGCCAGCAACAGGATGCCGGCGGTGCCGGTCAAAAGGCCGGCCGCCAGCAGACCGCCGCCGACGCCGGTGGTGTCAAAGAGCAGGCGGCAGGCGCTGGCCGCCGCGGGGGTGCCCGGCACGCAAGTCTCGGCCACGCTCAGGGCGGAGCCGCCAAAGCCCCCCAACACCACCCCGACGCCCAGCGCCACGCCGCCGAGCGCCAGCCGCCAGCGCGGTCGGGCGATGACCGGTCGCACCGGAGCCGCCACCGGCGGCGGAACCGGCAGCGTCGCCGGCGGCGGTTCATGGAGCTCCGGCTGCAGCGTAACCGCCAGCTTGGTCGGCTGCCCCTCCACCGCGGTCACGGGCAGCCGCTGCGTCGCGTAGCCGGAGAGCGACAGCTCCAGCTCCAGCTCCCCGGCCCACACCACATGCGACAGCGGCGCCGTTCCCCAAAGCTGGGCGCCGGCCCGCACCTCGGCGCCGGCGGGAGTCGTGGTCACCATAAGCTCCGCCCGCGGCCGCTGCCGCGCCTTGGCGAACAGCGCCGGCAGCGCGTTACGCACGATCGCGGCGGCCTTTTCCAGCTCGCACGCCGGACACTCCACCTCGCTGCGCGCCGCCGATTCCTCTACCTCCGCGTCCAGAAGATCGAGCTTGAGCTCCCAGGGAGCGCCGGCCGCGCGCTGGGCGATGCGGACGTTTAGCACGTACTCCAGATCATTCTGCTTGGCAATCTTGCACTGACACGCCGGCATCTGCATGCAGTCGCTGGGCATCACGGAGCCCGCCCGCTCCATGGCCAAAGACTCCGGAAAAGGCGACAGCCGCTCGCGCTGGATGAGCTCCTCTACCGTCTGCGCCAGCTTCTGCGCCGCCGCATCGGGCAGGCCCGGATAGGAATCGAGCAGGAGCACCCCGGGCAGCTCGGTGCTGAGCAGCGCCTGGGTGCTGCCGTCGTAGGTGATCTCGATGAAGCGGCCGACCGCGGCGTCGATTTCTTCTTGCTGGCGGCGGCCTTTCTCCTCCAGCAGCAGCGTGTGCTTGCCCGGTGAGATAAGGAGCGGCCGGGCCAGCGGCAAGCGCGCCACGAGCCGCTGATCGACCAAGACCAGCGTGCCGCTCGTGCCGATGATGTTCACCTTGGCGCTCGGCGGACGTGGCAGGGCGAGGATGCGGCGGGCCTCTTGTTCCTTGGCCTCGCTGACCGATGGATCGAAGCGCGGATCGCTGAGGAAGCGCCGGAGGAGATCTTGGGCGTCGAGCAGGTGTCCCTGCGCCGCGGCGACGATTCCCAGTTGGAACAGCATGTCGGGCTGCTGCGTCAGGCGATACAGGTCGCTGTAGGCGCGCGCCGCGGCGTCGTAGTCTTTGGCCTGTAGCGCCGCGTCCCCAGCCGCTCGCAGCCGCTCCTCGTTGCGCGGAGACCGCGGCGCTCCGGCGGCGTGCGCCGTCGCCGCCGCGGTCGTGCCCACGGCGACGACCGTTAGCGCGGCGGCGAATGAAAGCGCGCTAAGGGACCGCCGCATGCATTTAGGAACAGCTGCCAATCTCCACGGTCTGGCCGGCGCGCACATTGACCGGCTGGCTCTGATCGCCCACTTTGATTTTCTGTTTCTTGCCCGGCAGCAGCCACTGCACCCGCTCCTGACACTTGCCGCGTACGAGGCTGCGCAGGACCACTTTGCCCAGCTGCGGCGCCAGGCGGGCCAAGGACTCCGCCGCCTGCACCCGCGTCTTGCCGCGCGTGCCATCGACGGCTTTTTGGTACTCGGCCATGGCTTCGCTGAGACGGCGCTGCTCTTCGAAGATCTTGCCGCGCTCCAGCGCCAGCATAAGCTCCAGGGAGGCGCAGGCTTTCTTGTGCACGCGATCATGGCTGCACAAGGCGTTGGCGCGGTCGTAGTTCTTCTGCGCCTTGCCGTAGTCTTTATTCTGGTAGGCGCGGCTGCCGGACTGCACCGCTTCATCGACCGGAGAGGGGTTGAGCTTGACGCGGACCTTCTTGTCCGCCTCCGCCGTGAACTCATACTCGCCGCCGAGCGTCGTAATAAGGTGCGGTCCGGCGCCGACCGAGATTCCCTTGCTGGAAACGTTCTGCCACTTGCCGCCGTCAAGCTGGAACACCATGGACTCCGGCGCGTCCAGCATCAGGATGCCTTTGCCGGCGGCGGCGTCGGTTCCGGGCTCCGGAGTCTCTTCCGCTTCCTTGGTGCCTTGAAGCTCCGGGAGCTCCGGCGGGGCAGCGGATTTTGGGGCCTCTGGAGATCTCGCCGCCGCTGGCGATTCCACCGGCTGCTCTGCCGCCGCGCGTTCGGACGATTTTGCCGCTGCGGCGCTCTTGGGCGCGGTCGGCGGCTCGCTGAAGCTCTCGACGCGGGACAAAAGGGCCGCGGCGCGCTGGCGCACGGTCGGATCGCAGTCGTGGACCAGAAAGCGCAGCACCTCGACGCCGGAACGTCCATCGGGCGCGCTCGGCGGCGGCAGATCGGCGGCGATCTCGGCGCACAGCCGCCGCACCAGCGGCTCTGGATCGCGCGCCCCTTGCAGCAGCAGCGGCACCGCCAGCGCACTGGGCATGCCGGCCATGGCATCGATGGCCGCCATGCGCGCCGGGACAGACTGATCCAGCTTCAGCCCGGCCTGCACCGCTTCCGGCTCGGTTACCGGCTGCTTGAGCTTGGCGAGCAGCCCATAGGCGATGATGCTCTCCGGACCGTTCTGGGCCAGCGCCTCACGCAGCACATCCAGGGCGCTGGTGTCTCCGGACTCGGCCAGCTTGCGCGCGGCGGCGAAGCGCACGCTGGCATCGGGATCCAGGCGCAGCGCCTGCGCCAGCTGGAGGTCGGGCGGCCCATGCTCGATCAGGAAGCGCCGTACCGCGGCATCCGCGGCGTGCTGCATGCGGCGCAGCGCCTCGATTTGGCTGGTATCGCCAAGCTGCAACAGCATCGTCCGCGCCAGGATTTGCTCGCTCGGCGTACCATCGCGGAGCGTGTCGGTGAACCAGCCGCTCATCCGGTTGAGCATGTCGCGAGCGCCGCTATCGACCAGGTAGTGCGTGAGCCGGCCCAGTGAGCGCAGGGCTTCTAACCGCACCTGCAAGTCGGCGTCGTGCAGCGCCTGCTGCAGGGCGAGCAGCGCCGACTCTTCGGTGCGCCGCCCCAGCGAACACACCGAGCCGCGGCGCACCCGCGGATCGCTGTCGTTTAGCATCTCCCGCAGCATCAACACGGCTTCCGGCGTAACGCTGCTGCCCAGCACGAGCGCGGCGGACTCGCGCAGCCGCCAATCGCTGGCCCCCAAGCTGCCGCGCGCCCAGCGCAGGCTCTCGCTGCCGAGCGTCGTTGGGTCGGCGGCGCTCAGCTGCAGCACCGCCGCGGCCGCCGACTCCTTCAGACTGGCAACCGCGCCGTTTTTGAGCAAGCGGTCGAGCAGCCGCACATCGAGCAGCTGCCCGCTCAGTCCCAGCCCCTGGCTGGCCAGGAGCTGCGCCGCCTCCTGCGCCTGCCGGTTGTTCAGCACCCCGCGGAACAGGTCCGAGACCTCCGGCACATCCGGCGCCGCCAGCGCCCGTGCCGCCGGTAGTCGCGCTAGCCCGGGCTGGGTCGCCAGCTCACGCAGGACCTTGCGTCCTTCCGGATCCGCCGACAAGGCCAGCACCCGCGCGATCTCAATCTGCTGCTGCGGCGTTGCCGCGGACTGCAGCCGGCTGCGCAGCCGCGTCCGCGCCTGTTCCGCGCTCCGCGACCGCAAAAGACAGCCGAGGGCTCCGAGCACTGCGGACTCCGATTGCAAAAGTCCCTGATCAACGACCTGCAGCAACAGCTGCTCCGCCGCCGAATTACGGCGGTCGCACAAAAGCGACGCCGCCCGCAGCCGCTCCTCCGGCGCGCCTTCCGCCAGCGTTTGGCCGAGCAGCTGTTCCCCATAGGAATCCCCGAGCTCCAGCAGCGCCCGCGCCGCCGTCAGCCGCACGCGCGCCGAGCACTTTTTCTCCAGCTTCACCCGCAAGCGTGCGAGCGCCGCCGGATCGCCAAGGCGCCCCAGCGCCGCCGCCGCTTCGGCTTGCACCGTCTCATCGGCGTCATCAAGGAGTCCTTCCAGATCCGGCCGCAGCGCGGCGTCCTGCGTGTGGCCCAGCGCGTCGATGGCGTCGATGCGCAGCGCCGGCTCGAGCGGCGGGGCGCCGGTCGGCGCCGGCTGGACGACCTGCCGCAGCACGGCCAGCGCGCGCGTCTTTATCCCCTGCAGCTCGCCGGGCCGCAGCGTCTTTGGCTGCCGATCCTGCCGGTATTGATAGAGTCGATAACCGAGATAGCCGACGCCGCCGAGCACCATTAGCAAGACGCCGATGAGCGCGGTGAAGGCCGCCCACAGCGGCACCGGGCGGCTGCGTACAAAGATGTGCGAGCCTTGCACCCGCGTTCCCAGAAGGCTTATAAGCCCCGACGGCAGCACCGTCTTCTCGCCGCGCTCGACAAGCAGGATGTCGGCGACGTTGTCAAGGATCTGCGCCACTTCGTTCATCGAGCCGAAGCGCTGCGCCGGCTCTTTCTGCAGCATGCGCATCACCACGGTCTGCAGCGCGGTGGGAATCTTGCGCTGCGGGGCGCGCTGGCTCAGCGGTGGCACCGGCTCAAGGATGTGCATGCTGAGCATCTGCACGAGCGACTTTGTGACAAACGGCCGCTCTCCGGCCAGCATCTCATACAAGATGCAGCCGACAGAGTACTGATCCGAGCGCGCATCGACCGGCACGCCGCCGCGGCACTGCTCCGGCGACATGTACGGCGGCGTTCCCAGCATGAGGCCCGACATGGTCTTGACCAGCCCCAGCCCGCCGTTTGGCGCCGACCGCTCTGCGGCTGCGTCTGCCTGCACCTTGGTGAGCGGCGCTTGCGGCGTACTCGCCGCTTTGGCGATGCCGAAGTCGAGGATCTTGACGAAGTCCGGATTCCCATTCTGGTTGACCAGGAATACGTTGTCCGGCTTCATATCGCGGTGGACGATTCCGCGGTCGTGCACCGCCTGCAAGCCGCGGGCGATCTGGGCGCCGATGCGGCACACGCGCAGCACCTCCATCGGTCCGGTCGCGATCTGGCTGCCCAGAGTCCGGCCGCGCATGAACTCCATGACCAGATAGGACTGGCCGCTTGGGAGCACGCCGAAGTCAATGATCTGGACCGTGTTCGGGTGGCTGATGACCGAGGCGAGCTTGGCCTCCTGAAGGAAGCGCTGCTGATCCTCCGGTCCCTGCGGCCGCAGGAGTACCTTGACCGCCAGCGCGGTATCGAGCACTGTGTGCCGGGCGCGGTAGATGACCCCCATGCCGCCTTGAGTCAGCCGCTGCTCGATGCGATATCGCTCGCCTAAGATCGTTCCAATCAGATCCTCGGGTGGCGCATCGTTAGCAGGAGTCATGAATGTGCGGGAGAGTAATCGCCCTACATATTATACCGTCCTTTAGCGCTAGAGGTCAAGCGAACCCGCCGCGGCTGCCCAAGCATGATACGCTCAAAGCAAGCGCTTACGATAAGCGGCGGAGCGCCTTAGTCACCTTCCCCATTTCCCATGCGCGAGCAATACGTCATCGGCAAGCACGTTGTTGTTACAGACGAAGACGTCGTACAGGTAAAGTGGGATGGGCCGGTTAAGCTCGACGAGATGAGCGCGATCCAGCGCATCTATGAGGCGCGGCTCCTCCTACATCCGCGCTTGTATAGTGTGTTCCATGTCACGCGCGCGCACACGCCGCCGCCCGAGGTTCGGCGGCAGATGGCAAAGTGGCGGCAGACGCATAAAGTCGCGGGCAGCGCGGTTGTCGGCGCCAGCCTGCCCATCCGGTCGATCGCGACGCTGTATCTGCGCGCGACCACGCTTTTAGGGCTTAAGACCTGGCCGGTGCGCTTTGTCGAAAGCGAAGCCGAGGCGCACGAATTTTTTGCCGAGCTGCGCCGCGCCGCGGCCGTCGCGCGGTGACCAGGCGGCGATGACTCCATCGCCGCGGCCGCGCCGCATCAGGGAACCGGAAGCGGCGCGGACTGGCGATACGGCTGCAGCTGGAGATCGAGCCAATTCTTGAGCGCCATATCGGCGCCTTTGGCCTTGCGCGTCAGATAATACGTCAAAAGGTCGGTCGCCTCTTTGGGCTCGACCGATACCTTGCCGGCCGTATGCGTCAGCGCGTACAGGTTGGTGAACTTGCGGGAGAGCGCCCGCAGATAGAAATAGCTCTTTTCGTGAGTGCTCCACGCGGTGAGCGCGGAGGCGGCGATCCGATGCCCGGCGTCCGCCTGCGCCACGAGGCCTTCGCCGCCCGGTTGAATCTGCGGCGCCGCGGGACTGAACTTTACCCCCAGACACTCCTCGCTGCCGTCGGGAAAGACGACGCCGACGGCGTAGCTTGCGCCGAGGCGGCGATATTCGTCGACCACCGGATCGCCGCCGGCATAGGACGCAGTCAAAAAATCGGCAAAGCCCTGCAGGCAGTCCCGGGCGGCCTGCGCAAGGCGCGCCGCAGAGCAGTGGTCGGGGTTGGGATCGGTGAGCGGGGGAATCTGCGCCGTCGGATCAAAGCGCAGGCGGAACGTGTCGTCGGCAAGCAGCGTGACGACGTTCGACGCGCCGGGCAGGTGGCGCACGGTTCCCTGATTCACTTCGAAGACATCGCCGGGATTGGCGATGCACGACTTGATGCCGGGAGCGAGCTGCGCGAGATCGGCGATAAAGCGCTCGCGCGAGATCGGAAAGAGAAAGGAGTTACACCACTCGCCGGGACCGCAGAAGCGAAACCCGGCCGACCCCGGCACGACCAGCCCGGGCGCGATGGCCGCCACCGTGCTCAGGTTCATCTCATGCATCTTGAACGGAAAGCCGAGCGCCTTGCTCTCGAAGAAGCCGAAGTTCTGGCTGGCGTACATGGCGAAGAGCAGATCGATCTTGGGATAAGCCTGGCGCGTCAACTCGATGGTCTGCGGCGCCAGCACCGTATCCACCTGATTCCAGAACGTGCCGCTCTGGTCTTTGAACACGACCCCGAACTCCACCACGTTCGATACGTTGGAGTGGGTGGTGAGAAGTTCGTAGCGCGGAAAGACCAGGCGGGTCATCGGCTCGGAGGGATGAATGTTGACAAATCCCAGCTGCTCCAGCGCGTAGGTGATGGCCTGGTCCTTGGGGCACAGCACGTTGCAGCTGCGCGGGATGCGCGAAAGCGAAGGGATATCGAAGTGATCCAGGTGGCTGTGGGAGATGATCAGCACATCGATCGGCGGCAGCTTGTCCGGGTGCACCGCCCGGCGCGGGCAGGACTCGACGGCGCCGTCTTCGAATGGATCTTGGAAGACCGGATCCATCAAGCAGCGTACGCCGTCCATCTCGACCAGCACCGAAGCATGTCCAAGAAGAGTCACTTGCATGGCGGAGAGCTCCAATCGTAGTTGCAAGGGAGGCGGCGCGGCGCCGCGCAGGTGAGCGCTGGCGCGGCTGCACGGCATGGGCAAAAGCGGCGGCAGGTTTGCGGCGGCATGCGGTCCTTGTGACCGCGTTCTTACCACGGAAAGGGGCGGGCCAAAGCGAAACGAATCTAAACGGAGCTAAACGGATTTGGCCGCCGCGCGGCGGGCTTCCTGGTCGTGGGCAATCCAGGCTCGTGCTTGCTCTTCGGTGTCGACCAGGGTGAGCTCTATCCGGCTGGGGCTCAGAAGATTGACGGCCGCCTGGGCCAGGCGCAGGACGGCGCGGATGGCCAGGCTGGCGCCGACGACGATATTGCCGACGACGACATCCGGGTGCTGTTTGCCCCACTCGGCAATGTATTTTCGCGCCTCCGGACTGAGGGCGTAGCCAGGCTTTATGATCGTCATCAAGTAGACCGGGCCGCGGCGCTTATAAACGTCCAGCACCAGCGCGAAATACTCCTGCATCTCCGCTCGGGTCCAGGGCGAGGAAATCGCTCCTATCAGGATCGAATCCTCTACAGTAATGCGGTGCTTGCCGATCTCTGCGCACTCAGCGTCCATGATCTCACTATATCGCGACCAGACAGTTTGCGACTAGACAGTTGCACGCCGGCGCAGCTTGCCGCGCAGCGGCTGCCATGTCCGCGTTCTTGCTAAGCCTGCCGGTGGGGCTTTCATGCGGGCAGCGATATCAGATACGCTGTCCCGGTGCGCATCGGAACTTGTCTCATTCTGCTAGTCGTCGGCTGTGGCGGCAGCGCGGGCGAGCCGCCGCCGGCGCCCGCCGCCGAGGTCGCGGGCAGCATCGTCACCGCGGCGCTGCCGCCGGACTGCCCCTTCCGCTTCGGGGCCACCTGGGCCCTGGAGACCGCAAGCAGCGTGCGGCTTCCGGAAACGGGCGGCACCACGGACGCCGCCAGCGTGGTCACCGTCATCGCCCACACCTCCGGCAGCGTCCCTCCCAGCATCCTATACCAAAACAATCCCACGAGCTGCGCCGCCGCCACCTTCCCCAGCTCGGCGCCCATGACCGCCATCGGCAGCGACCCGGAGGGCGATGGGTTTAGCGGCATCATCCCCGCGTTCCCGATCGGAACCCATGTCTGCTGGAAGCTCGCGGTACCGGTCTGCGGCGTCACCGCGGCCAGCGCTCCCGCCGGCCTGCCCGCGTTTGATTACACCACGGTGCAGGCGCGATAAGACTGCCCGCGCGGCGCGGCTCGCCCGCGCTCCTTCCATCCAAGCCAAATCGGAGCCTGCCGCGATGCTGCTTTTCTGTCTGTGCGCCTGCGCTCACTGAGGCGCCGCGCCCCATCTGAGGCGGCGCTGCGTATTCCCATCTGATTCCCCGCCCTTAGCAGAACGCCCGCTTGCTGCGGACCCGTATGCGGGTCAGCGCAGCACATCGCCGCCGCCGCCATCGCGGCAAGTGGGAGAGGGTGGTTCCTGGTATGCAACTTGCGACAGCTGCCACCCAGTCACTGAACGATGCTGGGGGGCGTCGTCCACGATGAGTGCGCAGAAACATTCAGCAGCTAAAAGTTCCGGGGTGAGTTTGTCAGAGGGGGAGCCGCCATGTTGCCGCCTCTGAAGATCTTTCCCGCATATGGGCTAGATAACTCCCTGCTAACCGCCGTTCTGATCGGCGTCTACATTCGGTTCTTCTTCAATGAGTGGCTGGGCTGGGTCTTCTCCGGCCTGGTGGTGCCCGGCTATCTGGCCGCCATCATCCTGCTGCGTCCTGCTTCTGCCATCATGATCATCGGCGAAGCGGTTGTCACGCTGGCAGTGGTGCGCGGCCTGGCTTCTTTTCTTTCGCGGACCAAGCTCGGCACGCCGTTTTTCGGCCGCGATCGGTTTGTCTGGCTCTGTGTGGTGAGTATCGGCGTGCGCGCCGTCTTCGAGGCGGTGCTCGCTCCCTTGGTAGAAGTGAAGCTGCGCGCCTACTTCGGCTGGGATCCCACCGATAGCTTTGGTCTTTATGGGATCGGGCTTGTGCTCGTGCCGCTGCTGGCCAACGCTTGTTGGAAGCCGGGACTTTTGCGCGGCAGCTTCCAGCAGATCATCTGCGTCGGTACGACGTATCTGCTGCTGCGGACGCTGCTGGCCACGACGAACCTTTCGTTCGCCGGGGTGGCCGAAAGCTTTGATCAGGTAGCGCTGCAGTTCCGCGCCAGCCCCAAGGCGTACCTGCTGCTGCTGGCGGGCGTGCTCTTGGCATCGCGCGCCAACCTGCGCTTCGGCTGGGATACCAGCGGCGTGCTCATTCCCGGTCTTGTGAGCTTGGGATTTTTTGCTCCGCTCAAGGTCCTTGGGACCGTAGCGGAGTCGCTGCTCATTGCCCTCGCGGCGTCGCTGTTCCTGCGCCTGCCGCGCGTGCGCGACTGGAACGTGGAGGGACCGCGGCGGGTCGTGCTGATGTTCACGACCGGATACGCCATCAAGTTCTTCGCGGTCGGGGTGCTCGGGGTCACGCTGCCGAGCTTTACCGCGACCGAGTTTTTCGGCATCGGCTACCTGCTTCCGAGCCTGCTGGCGATGAAGATCTGGCAGCGGCGTAACCCCGCGACGGTGCTGGTGCCGGCGCTGGGCCTGGCGGTGGCGGGGCTCGGGGTGGGCTCCGTGGTGGGCTATGAGCTGGTGCGGATCTCGGCGGCGCTGCCGACTCTGGCTCTGGGCAAAAGCGATGCTTCCCTCAGCGATGCCCGAAGCTGCGCCAGCGAAGCGACGTTCCTATCGGAGCTGCGCCGCTCGCCCGCGCGGATGGCGCGGTCGCTGCCGGGTCCTTCGGCCCCGCGCATCGCGGCAGCGGAGCTCGATACGCTCGCCGGGCTGCTGCGGCGCATGCGCACGCTGACCCACCAAGGGGTCAAAACCTGCTACCCGCTTCTGGAGCAGGTGCGGCCCGGCGTGCTCGGTCTGCGGCTGCAGCCGGCGACCACGGCCGGCGGCCGGACGTTCTTTACTCTGCGCGAAGTGGCAGAGGACGCCGACCGCCTGCGCGGCTTCGGGCTCATCGCCGTAGCCGCGGAGCCGCACGGCGGACCGACTCTCATCGTGGAGCGTCCGGATGAGGACCTGTCCGATCTCGGCGCCCTGGCCGGCCTGGTCGAGCTCACCGGCGCCGATGCCGTCGTCATCGGCGGCTTGGCCCAGGCGGCGAGCGGCCGCGGCGACGTACGGCGTGATAAGGAAGTGGCGCTGCGGACGGCCGTGCACGCGCTCGCCGGTGCGACGATTACGCTCCGGGACAGCGGCGCGGCACCGCTTTCGCTCCGCGGGCAGCTGCCGGCGGCGATCGAGGCAGCGCTTGCGGCCAAGCTCGGACCCCTTGGCCACAACGATCCGGGGCATCCGGGCGTCGAGCTCTCCTTGCCGCTGGCCAGCCAGCAGACCTTGGCCGCCGCCTATCTGCCGGAGATCCGCCAGTTTGCCAATAGCGCGAGCTGGCTCGCCATGCAGCTTGCAAACCCGCTGCCGACCACCGCGCTGCCGCGCTCCGCGACGACCGATCTGCTCTTGGCCGATGCGGTCATCCGTCCGCTGGCGCGGGCGCAGACCGCGGCGGAGCTGGCTACTCTCGCCCAGCGCGTCGCCGGCGCCGCCAGCGAGCTCGGTCTAACGGTCGCCCAGGTCGCCGGTCCGCATCCGCGCATCGCTCTGTCGGGCCAAGGCGAGGGTCTCTTGCTCACGCCCGGCGCTCCCAACCCGTCCCTCATCGAAGTGTTGAGCCGGCGGCGCGGAGTTGCGGAGCTGGCCGCGGCGCTCTTTGATGCGCGGGATGCGCGGGCGCTGTTGATCTCGGTCGCGCTGCCGGGCGCCGTGGATGCGGGACCGCTCGGGCGGGTGGCCGCGCCGGTCCTGGCGCTCACGCCGCAGCTGCCGGAGGTCGTCGTGGTGCGGGCCGGGCTGGCGCCCACGCCTGACTGCGGCGTCATCACCGATGCGCTGCCAGCGGCCCCTTCGCCGATGGCACAGCGCCTGCTAGACACCTTGCAGGGGATGGGAATCAGCTGCGAGATGCGCGCTCAGTACAGCCTGGATACGCTCGAGCCGCCCGGCCACCTCGTGAGCCTGCTCCGGCTGCGCACCTCGTCCGACTTCGTGACGCTGCAAGTCGGTCCGGAGCTGCGCGAGCGCTTCCGTCCCGAGCTTCTCACCGCTCCGCAGCAGCTCCTTCTGGCGCGGCTGGGAGTCGAGTCGGCGCAGCTCGCGCTGGAAGAGCCGCTCGCCGCCGCGTGCAGCGCCTCCGCAACCGACGCGGCGCCGCGGTCCGCCGCCATCCCGTCCGAGCTTGTGGCCGACGCGCAGGCCTTTGCCGTCAGCCGTCACCCGGCGCTCATCGAGCGGCTCGCCGAGCGAGCCAAGTCCGAGCGCCTGACTCTCCGGGTCATTGATGATACACGCCAGGGCTCAGCCTATCTCTTGCTCGCAGGGCAGCGCAGCGCGGTGGCTATCACGCTGCGGCCGCAGCAGACCGGTGCGGTGAATCTGTCATGCCGCCGCGAGCTTACGGAGCAGATACGCCGCGCCCAGGCGCAGGGGACCGCAGTCATTGCGGTAAGTGCACCATGAGAAAGTTAATCACGGTTTGTACTCTCGCTATTATTACGACGATATTTTCCTGGCAGATCTATCCGCGCTTCATGCGCGCCGGCGCGCAGGTCAATGAAGGACCGCTGTTTCATGATGTCGCCGCCGGCACCACGGCGAACTTCGTAGTCCGCGGCGCGGCCGAGGTCCATGTGCTGAGTTACTTCGTTTTGCCGCATGGCCCCCTGCCCAAGAACAGCTATGCGCTGCAGCTGGCGTTTGTCGCGCCCGATGGGACCGTGCGCATGCGGCACAGCGCCAACTTCACCTGGGTGGCGGGCGAGACGCCGACCCAGCTGCAGGATGGAACGGCGGTGTCGCAGGTGCGTCTTTTGGCGCTGCACCCGCCGGAGGATACGTCGCTTTTGCAGATCAGCTGTCCGGACGGACGGGTGCTCCTGCGCGCCAACCGGCTCGCCCCGACCAAGGCGTCGCAGGCCACGGTGGTGGAGCGCAGCGGGCGGCCGGCGGCGTGGTTTGCCGCGGAGGAGCTGCAAGGGGTGCGGGCGCAGGGCTTCATTCCGCTGCCCGTCCTAAACGACCTGCCCAAGGTCAAGCTGCCGCCGATCCGGCTGACCCAGGTGGAAGCCGAGACGATTGCCGCCGCGACGCCGGCGCTCATGCCGCTCGGACCGCATCAGGCGCTGGTCTTCAACGTCGTCGGCCCAGGTACGATGAAGATGTCGCTGGCAGCGGGCAAGGACGGGCAGTCCTTTGCAGTCGATCATATCGGCCGGGAAGGCGCGGGGAACGCCAAGGTGGTGGACGGCAGCGCCGTGGTGAACCTGCCGGCGGGACCGAGCAGCGTGATCGTTCGGCCGCTCGCCAACCAGACCAGCCTGTTGCAGCTGGAGGCGCAGAACCTGCGCACGCTGGGCCGCAGCGATACCGTCATGGAGCCGGCGCAGCGGCCCGGCAGCGCGTGGCGTGCGACGAACAATACGACGCTGCGGTTTCCCATCTACGGACTCAAGAACCACCCGTATCCGGTGCGGCTGACCGGCCACGCGATGGATATGACGGCGAGCAAGACGGTCGCCTGGCGGTTCATTGACGCCAAGGGGAAACAGCTGCTGCAGGGGACGCTGCAGCTGGGTGATGACTACGATCCGTTCACGGCGCTGATGAGCCAGACGCCCATGGACATCGGCCTGGCCAGCCGGACCTTCCTGACGCCGCCGCAGGGAACCACGGCGCTGGAGATCCGGGCCGCCAGCGCGCTTGTCGAAGTGGACGCGCTGCTGGAAAAAGGCGCGCAGGCCGAGCCGCTGCCGCCGTTTGACGTGGCGCTCGGACCGCAGCAGCACTGGCAGGATGCGCCGGTGCGCAGCGCCCGCTGGGTCATGCTGCGGCCGCTGGCGCTGCAGAGCCAGCAGCGCCAGCTCTACGCCGAGCTTGTGCGCCGTCCGCGCATCGAGCCGATGGAGCCGCTGCCGGAGGGCCCGTGGGTCCAGGTGCTGCCGCAGGGCCACACCAAGAAGATGCCGATCGTCGAGCCGGTGAAGAAGGAAAACCCGGATCTGGAGCCGCAGACCCTGATTCGCACCGAGCATGCGGCCGCCGTGATCGTTCCGGAGGATGGCAAAAACGCCCGCCGAATCGTCGTAAACTGTGAGATCCCGGGCCAGCTCGGGGGGCAGCTCAGCCTGCTGCTCGACGGTCAGGAAGCGGCGACGGCGCCGATCCTGTCGGGGGCGGTGCGGCTTAGCGCCAACGCGCCGCTCGGGGTCACGCGGGTGCGGGTCAACGGCAGCTCGCGCGGGCACTGCCTGGTCGCGGCGCGGCCCATGAAAGGACCGCTGACGGTGCGGCGCAGCGTGTTTCTGGTCTCGGCGCACAAGGGTCTGAAGGTCAAGGTGCACACTCGCGGTACGATCGTGCGGCTGCACTATGCGCTGTACGCCGTGGGCGCAGAGGCCGACCGCAACGCCGCCATAGCGGTCAATGTCGATGGCGGCGAGCCGAGCCGCCGCGCCGGCAGCGCCAACTCGGCGACGCTCAGCCATGCGGAGCAGGTGCTGCCGCCGGCCGCGCCGAGCTCGCCGGGGTACTCGCTGGCCGGCCAGCCGATGCAGCGGGTCGCGGTGTCGGCGGTGCAGCTCGGCGATGACTTGTCGTCGGGAAATCACCGCGTCAACCTGCGGGTGCGCTCGCCCGGCCGCTACTGGGCGCGGTTCTGGATCGAAGGCAAGCGGCGGATGCCGGAGAGCGCCGAGTCGTTTATCAGCTCGGACGCCACCGATGCCATCGAGGTGCAGCCGTGAGCAAGCGCCCGTCCCGGCTGCGGCCGCTCGCGCTGTGGACCTGCCTGGGTCTGGGAATGGGCCCGCTGGCTGCATGGGGAGCGTATGCCGGCAAGAGCCACGCCATGAACTCCGTCCATGAGGAAGATCTGAGCTCGCTCCTCCGCGCCACGCGCGAGCGGAATCGCCCCTACCAGGCGCCGACGGGCGATGAGCTGCACCTGGCGCAGGTGGCCGGACGCTTCCTGTTCCAAGAGTGCCAGGGACACAAGAGCGAGCCGGCCGAGCATCTTCTGGAACAGGCGGGCCTGACCCTGCTCGGCACGCAGCTTGGCGGCAGCCCGGCGATGGTGGTTCGCGAGGCGCCGGGTCTGCGGCGCGGCAGCGGGATCTACATCGTTCGCCGCGGCCCGGTCGCGCGCGAGCGGATCGTGCAGGTGCCGCATTCCTTTTTCGATAAAGGCACGCTGGAGCTCGGGGTGGAGCTGGCCCAGGCGGCGGCGGCGCGGGCGCTGTTCGTCAACACCGTGCACCGCTACCAGGGCGGGCGGCCGCCTTTGGAAGATGAGGAAGGCCGCGTCGATGCGCCGGCCGATCTGGCGCACCAGGAGCAGACTTTTTTTCAGCGCTTCACCGGCGCCGCGCTGGCGATGCTGCCGCGGCCGCAGGTGCTGCAGCTGCACGGCTTTGCCGATGGCAGCGTGCCGGAGTGTCCGCAGGCCCTTGTGGTCGTGAGCCCGGGCGCGGCGACGGCCGGAGCCGGGGAGGCGGCGGAAGTGGCAGCGCGGCTCGCCGAGCTTTTTGGCCGTGAGCGGGTGCTGCTCTACCCGCGCGATACGCGCCGCTTGGGGGCCCAGCGCAACGTCCAGGGACGCCTGATTGCTGCGGACGGACGGGCAAGCTTTTTGCATCTGGAGCTCGCCCATGCGCTGCGGACGCGGCTTCTTTTGGACGGCGAGCTGCGCCGGGCCTTTTTTGCCGCGGTGCTGGGTACTGAAGGAGTAATGCAGTGAGACTGCTCGGAGCGGCGATTGTCTCCCTATTTTTCGGTGCGGTCGCGGCGGCGCAGCCAGTTACCGGCAGCGGCGCTGAGATAGCCTGGTCCACTCCCCCGGAGCAAGGGGCGTTGCTCGATGTCGCAGCCAAGACCGAGCAGCCCGTTTCCATGGGTCGTCCGCGGCGGCTGCCGAGCCGCGGCTGGCTGGTCACGCACATCCGCGCCGGCGATGTCGCCTGGGTCCACTTGGACGGGGATCCGGAAGGCAAGTCCGTACGTTTCGCCTTTCTGAGCGGTGGCGCGGAGGCCGCGGCGGCGGTCGAAGCGATTCCTGAGCGCCGCGGACCCGGTGACTTCCTATTGCAGGCGCCGATCGGTCCAGAGACGCGGCTCGGTCTCAGCGTGCGCGCGGGGCAGCCGGCGCCGCGGGCGCAGATTTGGGTGGGCTCGGTGCAGAGTCCGGGCTTCCGCTGGGAGCTCTGGGAGGAGCAGCTGAAGAAGTGGGCGGCCCGTCCTACCGGCCTGCCGCCGGGGGCGCCGGATCTGGTGGGGGAGACGCTGATCGATCGGCTGGCGATGGTCGCGGACGCGGCGGAGCTGGCCCAGGCGGAGTCGCCGGCGGCGGCAAAGGAGTCCGTCGCCGCGCTCTTGGTCGGCGAAGCGCTGCTGGAAAATCAGCCGGCGCGCGAGCCGCTGTTTCCATACTTCCGCCGCTACGAGCTGACCGGCGCGCTGGCCGCCGGCCGCCCGCTGCAAAAAGTTGAAGAGCAGCGCATGTTCGCGATGAATGACAAAGAGACGCTGCGCTTCTCCGTGGACGGCCCTGGCTTTCTGCGCATCGAAGCGCGGGCCCGCTTTGCCGACGGCGCGCCGCGCCGCGCCGTGCCGCTGCAGCTGCTCCTTGGCGCCAACCGCCGAACGCTCGCGGTGGCGGCGGAAGAGGTCCTGTCCAAAGATCCCAAAGAGCTCAAGGAAAAGGACGCCGGACTCATCTCCTCGCGGCGGCGGATTGTTCAAATCGCGGCGCCGGGACGCCATACGTATGAGCTGCAGGTGCGCGGCGGTCCGGCCTGGATCGGCGTGATCATGCACACCCGCGTCACCCATGCCGAGGATCTCGCAAGCCACGGCGAAGACATTCCCCAGCTGCTTTCGCGCGCGCGCGCCGGTTCAGGACTTGTGGCGCAGCTTTTGTGCGGGGAGGCGAGCTTTCTCTCCCTTTCTGACGATCCGGCGCGGGAATGTTTTGCCCGGCTGGCCCAGGAAGCGCACAGCCCGCGGCTGCGGGCCTTCGCGCGGCTGCGG
This sequence comes from uncultured Myxococcales bacterium, assembly GCA_937879845.1. Lineage (GTDB taxonomy): Bacteria > Myxococcota_A > Polyangia > Palsa-1104 > JAEUJZ01 > CALFML01. The sequence continues at coordinate 21,699 of CALFML010000517.1, read as the reverse complement.
CTGGCGGCTCTTTCGCTGTCGGGGCAAGACGGCGAAAAGCTGACCCGCGACGCGTTGGCGCAGCTCGACGGACTCGCCGATGATGCGGCGGTCCGCCTGCGCAACATTCTGGTCGCGCAGCACCTGACGCACGTCTTGGCCGAGCTGGCGCCGGCGACCGCAGCTCCGGCGGAAGCCGTGGCGCTGCTCCTGCGAACGCCGGGCGCGCTGCCTTATATGATGGCTGCCGCCGGGCCGCTCCTGCGCTACATTCCCGGCCCGCGCTCCCTGGCGCTGCCGCTCCTTACCGATGCCCAGAGCCACACGCCGCTCAACGTGGCGCTGCGCCACTATCTGGGGCGTGAGTGGTTCACCGGCACGCGCTGGTCCTCCCTGCCGGCGGTGGAGACCGGTGGCGCCATGCCTATCGAGCTCTTGGTTCCGCCGCTTGAGCCGATCAGCTGCCGCGATGCGCGCGATGAAGGAGTCAAGGCCTACGCGCCGCTGGGCGAAGGCGCCGTTGCCTGGCAGGTGCCGGCGACCTTGGCTCCTTCCCAGCACTTGCGCCGCTTCAACCTGATTGCCCTGCGCCGGGGGGCGCCGCGCCTCGGCTGGGCCGAGCTGAACCTGGACGGGGAACGTACGCGCCTGCCGCTGATTTTGCCGAGCGAGCCGATCGCCCTGGCGCTGGGCGCGGGACCGCACACGCTGAACGCGACGATCGCGGAGGAAAAGGCCGCGTCGCTGCTCGGTCCGTGCGAGCTGCAGCGCGAGCCGGTCGACAGCGCGATCCTGGTCGAGCATCACTTCAGCATCCTCACCGGGCACGATGCCAAGGTCCGCGTTATCACCGCGGGGCCCGGCACACCGGGATTCCTGGGGCTGGAGCTGCGTCCGAACCCGGCGCTGCGCGGGGGGCGGCTCCTCGTCCGCAGCGATCAGGGCGTGCTCGGGCGCATCGAGGTCGATGGCCATGGGCTCGATCCGCTGGCGGCGGGGCGGGCGCTCGGTCCGGCGCTCACCGTGGCGCTGCCGCTGCCGGCCAAGGCGCAGGTGGTGGAGATCGTACGGGAGGACGATGGCGCGCCGCTGCTCCTGCGGGCGCTGCTCCGCCGCTCGCTCGCCCGGCTTGGCGCCGTCGAGCCGCGTCTGCCGGCGGCCGAACGCACGCCGCAGCAGCTGGAGCTGCTCCGGAAGGCGACCCGCGCCGTGCGCCATGCGGAGGATGACTCTGCCAAGGCGTGCGCGCGAGTCGACCGGGCCGAGCTGCTCCTCGGACTGAACGCGGTCAGCTTCGCGCGCAATGATCTGGAGCAGGGACTTTCCGCACTGAAGGACGGCAGCTCCCTGCGGCGCGCCTTGTCGCTGGCCGCCGCGGCCACGGAGCTGCCGCTGTTGGCGCCGCAGCCGGGCACGCGATCCGCGGTGATCCTGGCGGCCGGCGCCGGTCTGACGGCCGCGGCCGCGGACAGCGCGTGCGTAACCTTTGCCCTCTCGCAGCTTGCTACCTCTCCGGAGTCTGGACGGGTGGCGGCCGGACGCTGCTCCGGCGCGATCGGCGCGTATGCCGCCGCGCTCCTAGAAGAACAAGGCGGCAGCTCGCTGCGGGCGGCCCAGCATTACGAGCACGCCTATCTCCAGGCGCTTGCCGCCGGCGTGTCGCGGCCGGCGCTGGCGCGTCAGGCAGCGCTGCAGTACGCGGAAAACGGTCCGGCGCCGGGCAGCAAGCACGGGCTGGCACTCGCCGCGCAAGCCGCGCAAGAGCATGATCCGGATGGGGAGCGGGCGCTCGCGCTCGTGCGCGGGCTCGGACACAGCCAAGCCGTTCGCTCGGTGGATGTCGGGGAGGCCGTGCGCGTCGCCGAAAATAACATTCCGCCGCTATCGCTGCGCGCCGCGCTAGCGGATCTGCCGTGGGAGACCGGCATGTACCTGGAGGCGCACGCCGGCCGCAGCACGGAGACCGACTTTCTCATCAAGCAGCCGGTCCGGGTGCGGGTGGAGGTCCTGTGTGATGATCAGGGCGAGCCGCTGGCCGCTCCTTCGGCGCTGGCCGCGCCGCCGTGCAGCATGCAGCTGGGGATGGACGGCACGGCGCTTGTCGCTCCCGCGGTGCGCCTGCTGCCGGCCGGACAGCGGGTCCGCGCCGCCGAGGTGGACCTGGCCCGCGGCGTACACCGCATTCAAGTGGCGCTCGATCGGCGGCACGGTGAAGCGCTGGCGTTCATCCATCTGTCCGCCAACCGACCGCTCGCCAGCGCCGCGGCGTCACCGGATGCCGATGGCTGGTTCGCGCTGCCGATCACCGCCCCGCCGGTGCAGCGCTTCGTCGGCACCGCGGGCGAGCCGGTGCAGCTGCGGGTGCAGGGACCTTCGGTGCTGCGCCTGGATGCGCTCATCGCCCACGGCGCGGCGGAGCGCTCTTTGACCGTCGAGCTGACCGGCGAAAATAAGCGCAAGGAGCAGTTCACGTATCCGGTGTGCACGCGGCCCGCGGAGCTGCAGGCTCCGGCGGCGCAGCCCGAGTACAACTGCCGCAGCATGGTGATGGTTCCTTTGGTGCACCCGGGCACCTATCAGGTCCGCGTCATCCCCAAGGGAACGTCGCTTGTCGCGCTCGCGCTGAACGTATATGACGATGAGCTGCCGGTCGCCGCGGTCGACAACCAGAACGCAGCCGGGGAGCCGGGGCTTGCCGACAGGCCGGCGCCGCGTTCAGGTGCTTCGTTCCAGGGGCTTACGCGGCCGCTGTCAAACGCCATCCGCGCCTTGGGAACGCTGCAGATTCAGCAGCTCGGGGTGTTCGGCAGCGCCGGAAGCGCCGACCCGCGCATCGGCGACACGTTTGCCGAGACCTCCATCACCTATCGCCGCAAGCTGGATGATCTGCCGATCTGGTTCCGCGCCGGGACCTACGTCCGACTGCGCTCCGGGCCGACCACGCTGGGTCTGGAGGGGCTGGGCTTTGGCCGCATCCCGGTGCTCAACCTGCGGGTGTACGCGCAGCTGCAGGGATTCACCCAGCAGGTGGATGGGAATCAGGAGTACGCCCTCGGCTTCCACACCTATCTGGAGCGCAGCATCGAGCTCACCCCGCACCTGTTCCTGCTGCCGCGCTTCGCCTTTACCGCCAGCTATCAGTCCTTGGCCAATCGCTCGCTGCCGGCTTCCCGCAACACGGATAACGGCGATCTCGGGAACGCCTCGCCGACGCCGACCCCGATTGATCTTCTGGTCTTCAATCAGTTCGACGCGGCGCACAAGCAGAGCATCTACGGTCAGCTGCTCCTGTGGTGGGTTCCCTTCATCAACATGATCACCTATGCCGAGATGCGGCTGAGCAGCAACCAGACGGTGCAGCAGCTCGACGGGGTGCGCGGACGGATCGGTGTGGACGTCGCGTTTTACACGACGGAGCTGTCCGCTTCCTACCGCATCGATCACTTCCTGATCGATGATGCCCGCAAAAGCTCGCTGCTTTATCACACGTTCTCGGCCGAGGTGCAGCAGACCCTCTGGCTCAATCGCAATCACCGCCTGGGGCTGCTCCTGCGCGGCAATGTCGAAGCGGTGACTCAGGCCACGACCTTCGTGCTCGGGGCTTTTTGGGAAGGCAGCCGCGGGCGCGGACTCGACGACTACAGCACCCAGGAAATCAACCTTCCGCAGCAGCTGGGCCGGGGGCGGGGCTTCCAACGGCCAGAGGAGACACTTCGATGAAAGAGTCCAGGCAAGTGACTACGCTCAGCGCGCGCATCGCGGCCCATATGCCGGCGCTGGAGCAGCGGGTCCGCAAGCAGGAGCTGGCCGCGGTGGTAAGCGATGCGGCGCAGCGCGGCGATGTCTCCCCGGCCGGATTCCTTGAGCTGGCGATGGAGTACTCCGCCAAGGCCAAGCAGCGGAGCGCGCGGCTTGCGATCTTGCGCAAGGAGTATGCGCAGGCCCGTACGCCGGCGGAGCGCACCGCCGTCCTGTTCCACGCGCTGCGCGAAGAGCCGGCCCCGCGCCGGGCCTTTGCCGCCCTGCGGCGCGGCTTCCTTGATCTCGACGCCATGGCGGAGCGGACCGAGCTTGCGGTGTATGAGCTCTGGGTGCGCGAGTCCTTGGCGCTGCGCGCCGCCGCGGCGCTGACCGAGTCGGCGGTGGACTCGCAGGTGATGAAGTTCTTGCTCGACTTCCTGCTCGCGCCGGCGCCGGCGCTGTGCACCATCGCGGCGGCGGAAGCGCTGACAGAGCTTTTGACCCGGCTTCTGGATCCGCGGACCTCGGATCATCGCTGGGAGCGGCTGTGCGGGCTTTTGCTGGAGCCGGCGCCGCGGCGTGTCACCTCAGCGCTGGCGCGGCTGTGTCTGCAGGCGGCGCCCGATGCCGCGCTGGCGGCGCTGGGCGAGCGCCTGCGCCGCACCGAGCCAGCCGATGATTTCCTGATGCGGCAGAACTTTGTCCAGCTTCTGGCCACGCGCGAGCAGGATGCGGCGGCGTTTGCCGTGCTTGCGGCGCAGGTGCAGGTCGGCGAGCCGAGCGAGCACGTACGCATCGCCTGGCCGCACGCGCTGCGCTCGACCGGCGGGACGGCGGCGGTGCCGCTGCTCGAAGCACTGGCGGGAGCCGCGCCGGCGGTCGAGGTCGAGCTGGTCCGCGCCGATGCCAGCCCGCGCGTCCGCGCCAGCGCGGCGATTGCGCTGGCTGAGCTTGTGCGCCGCCAGCAAGCGGATACGACCGCCGTGTTGGCGCGCCTGCTTGCCGATCCGGATCCGCTGGTGGTGCAGATCGTCATCGAAGAGATCGAAGATCTGGCGATGCAGCAGAAGCTCATGCCGGAGGCGGCCGCGAGCTTGGCGACGGCGCTGACGCGGCACTCGGTACAGGTGCAGGTCAAGACCGGCGCCAAGGCGAGTGAGCCGACGGTGCGGGCGCTGGAAGCGCTGGCGACGTTGGCCACGCCGGAGCTGGCCGCGGCGCGGACCGAGCTGGCGCCACGACTGGCCAAGCTGCCGCCGGGCGAGGCGATCGAGGTCGCGACGCAAGTGGAGCCGCTTGCGCTCGGTCGGCTGATGTCGCAGCTGGCGCGCACCGGCTTTGGCTACTACGCCCAGCCGATCCCCGGCGGCTACCGCATCGAGCACGGGGCGCGCTTCGTGCGGCGCGGCTGGCGGCTGTTGCACGAGCTGCGCATGCGCTCCCCGTACAAGCGGCAGGACGCGGTGCATACCATCGGCCGGCAGCTACCCGGATCGCTGCGCGCCCCGGCGGGCCTTCTGGCCGAAGCGACGAACACCGCCGTGCCCGGGGAGCCGCTGGCGACCCGCGACGGCACCTGGGGGCAGCAGATGCCGACGGTCGATGATCTGCTGTCGATGCCGGTCCACGGCGCGGAGCCGGTCGTCATCTTCACGCCGCGCGGGCTGACCCAGATCGTTCCGCCGCGCACCCTGGCCGCCCGGCTGCGGGCGCGGCTCGTGCTCAGCCTGCGCTACGCCGAGCTGGCCGAGCTGCGGCAGCGGGCGCTGGATCCCGCCGACGCCGCAGAGCGCGCGCGCTACGGCGATGCGCTTTCGTCCTTGGGGTTTGCGATAAGTCAAAAGCCTTATTCCGCTAGCGGCAGCCAGCTGCTTTCGCCGCCGCCGCCGCCGCCGCCGACCGCAGCGCTTGGCCCCTATGCCGGCGCGGGCCCGGGATTGGGCCAGGTAGCTCCCGGCGCGCTGGCCCTGCTGTTTACCCCGGGCGACTTTGCCGGCTTTCTCAATTACTTGATGTCGCCGACGGAAAATACCTTCGGCCAGCTGGGGGCGGCGGTGCTGATGGTGAGCGCGCTGATGCTCGCCAGCAACCTGCGGCAGCGGGCCAAGATTCGCAAAAACCGCGCCGCCATCCCGATGTGCATCGGCGGCTGGGGCACCCGCGGCAAGTCCGGCACCGAGCGGCTCAAAGCGGCGATGCTGCACGCCCTGGATCTGAACGTGCTCGTCAAGACCACCGGCTGCGAGGCGATGTTCATCCACGGCGTGCCCGGCCGCCGGCCGACCGAGATCTTCATCCACCGCTCCTACGACAAGGCGACGATCTGGGAGCAGCGCGATCTGCTGGGGCTGGCGTCGCGGCTCGGCAGCAATGTGTTCCTTTGGGAGTGCATGGCGCTCTCCTCACCGCTGGTCGGCGTGCTGTCAGAGGAGTGGATGGGCGACGATCTGCAGACCCTGACCAACGCCTATCCCGATCACGAGGACATCCAGGGGCCGGCCGGCCATGACGTGGCGCGGTCGATCGCCGGCTTCATTCGTCCGGGCGGCACCGCGATCACCACCGAAGAGCAGATGCTGCCGGTGCTGATGGAGGAGGCGCGGCGCAAAAAGGCGCGGCTCATCGTGGTGGCGCGGCGCGATCATCTGCTCTTGGCGGACGATCTGCTGGCGCGGTTCCCCTACAGCGAGCACCCGCGCAACATCGCGCTCGTGCGCCGTCTGGCGGTGGAGCTCGGGCTCGATCCGGATCTGGCGACGGCCGACATGGCGGATCACGTGGTGCCGGACCTGGGGGTGCTCAAGGTCTATCCGACCGTCACGCATCGCGGCCGGCGGCTGACGTTTGTAAACGGAATGTCGGCCAACGATCGGACGGGCTTTCTGTCAAACTGGCAGCGCACGAGCTGCGAGCGGCCGGTGGATCAGCCGGGCCGCTGGGTGGTCACGGTGGTCAACAACCGCTACGACCGCGTCGCCCGCTCCAAAGCGTTCGCCGAGATCATCGTGCGCGATGCCTCCGCCGAGCGGCACATCCTGATCGGCACCAACCTGGCCGGGCTGCGGGTCTATATCAACGAAGCGCTCACCCATCTTTTGCAGGAGCTGCAGCTGTTTCGCCGCGATGATCTGCTGGAGCAGGCGCCGGAGCTCGTCCGCGCGCGCTGCCAGCGTCTGCGTCAGCGCCTGCGCATCGGGCCGGCCGAGACTAGCTCCGTGCTGGCCGAGCTGTCGGGGTGGCTCGGCGGCCGCGATCTCGGCGAGCTCGGACCGGCGGTCGATGCGGCGCTGGCGGCGGCGGTGATGTGGGCCGACGGCCAGCTGCCGCAGGCGGAGATCGAAGAGCGGCTGCAGACGGCGGAGCTGCAAGCGCAGCTTGTGGCACTTTCGCCGGACATCGGGACGGAGTTTTCGGCGTATGCGCGGCGCAGCATCGCCCGCCGGGCCTTGCTCGCCAGCTTGTTCGGCGCCGCGGAGCGCGCGTTGACGCAGCCCGCCGTGCAGGCCGCGGTGACGGCGCGGCAGCAGGAGCTGTGCCGGGCGCTGTTTCTGGATCTGGTGGTGACGGTGGAAGACTCGGGCGCCAGCGGCGACCAGGTCATCGACGCCATCGCCGGCGCCTGTCCGCCCGGCATCGAGGCGACGGTGATGGGAATCCAGAACATCAAAGGAACGGGCCTTGATTTCGTCTATCGCTTCATCCGCTACGACGAGGTGAACACCCTGGTCGAGCGCCTGGGCCGCGCCGATATCGCGGAGGCGCATAACCTGGCGGCGGCGCTTGTGGCGCGCAGCGACTTCGGCATGCTCGACTCAGCGCTGGCGGCTGATGCGGTGGCGGCGGCGGCGGCGCGGCTAAGCGGATCCGAAGGGGCCGAAGATCTGCGGGCGATGGCGGCGCAGCTCAAGGAGCTTGCGCAGCGCTGCCAGCAGGCGCTTACGGCGGAGCAGCGGCAGCGCCGCAACCCCGTGGTCCGCACGGTGGAGAAAGCCCTGGATACCTTGGATGAGGTGCGGCGGCGCTGGCGGGCGGAGGCGATTTTGGACGCTCTTGTGCATCGTGAGATCTCGCACGAGCGCGCCGCGGTCGAAGCCCGCCGCCTGGTCGATCGCGCCAAGAAAGGCTGGTTGCGGCAAGAGGTACACTGAGATGCACTGAGCTGCGCGCGCCGCGCTAGAGCCAGGGCGGCTAATTCATCGCCGCGCTGAGCGCCCCGTAAAACACCGTGCGCAAAGCGTCATAGCGGGTGCTCGGATTCAGCAGGTCCGCCTTGATAGCGTCGCTCATCTCCAGCTGGAGACCGCCGGCGCCGTCGAGGGTGCGGTTTACCAGGTTTGCCCGCGCGGTGCCGGTGATGCCGGTGCAGTCGGCGCCGCGGCTCGCGGTTGCCGTCGCCGCATCGATGGGGCGCAGGCTGTACAAGGTGAAGCGCGACTTGCGCTGGTTGACCGCGGCGATGAACGCCTGCACGAGCTTTGCGTTGGAGCCGCCGACGCAGAGGGTGCCGGGATCGTTGCCGCGGCTGTCGTTGTAGCCGTGGATGGCGACGGCCTTCTTATGCCGCCCGACCAGACGCACGGCCGTCGGATCATCGAAGTTGGCGGCCGTTATATGCAGGCGGTTAAAGTCGTTGAGCGTCCCCAGGCACGCCGCGGTTCCGTGGGCGGCGAAGTCGTAGAGGCTGTAGTGGAGCTTGCTGCTTATCGCCTGCGCCAGCTCGCTGGAGTTGGGCTCGATAAGACCGCCGTGAATGGAGAGCACGACCACGTCGCTCTGCGCGTCGTTGACGGTGACCTTATAATCCCGTCCCTTCAGGCAGCGGGTCGAGGTGGACAGGGCCGGCGAGGCGCAGCCGCTCCCGGCGAAGCAGTTATAGTAATCGCCTTCGTCACTGCTGAGCTCTTCGGCGCTGGAGTCTAGCTCCGACGGCTTGGCCGCCTCTCCTTCTGCTCCGAGCTGCTCGTCCGCATTCCCACAGCCAACCACGGTAACTACCACCAATGCGAGCAAGCCTTTAGCGTTCATTCATCCTCCCTGTCTGGGCGCAAAAGGTCCCAGCCCCTAAGTGCTGGCAACCGCTTCGCTAATTTGGCCGACACGGACCATCCATGCCGACCTAGTGCGGCAATAAGCCGCTCAATATGCCGGCCAATGAAATGACCAACATACTGGATATCAAGTAGTAGGCTGAGCGGCCGAGGTCTTTGCCGACCTGGGCGCAAAGCCTGCTACTACAAATCGTCTCAGCGCTGCTTTTGCAGTCGCTGCGGCGTGCTCTTGGACCGGACCCGGCGGCCTAGCTCCGCGCCCGGTTCAAAAAAGCCCGGCGATGTTCTGCCTGAGCGTATCTGGTTCTTCTTTTACGCTGCTGGTGACCCGAACCAAGATGCCAACCAGCGCACTAACAAGTTCGATATTTAATTATTCAAATTAAGGTGTCGAGAAAAAAAGATCGTAATAAATTGCCTACATTGCCAGTTAAATACTTCTCAAATCATTTCCGCTTGATAATGCGGCTGCGATGAAGGGAGACATATCGAGCGGTGTGCGCCGGAAGCGTCGTGCGGCGGAGGTTGTGCGGCGGCCGGGAAACTCCAAATTCCCACCCACGCGGATCGATTTTCCGTCGCTGAGTAGAGTCCTTACCACTTTTGTTCGAAGCGGCGCAGGGCGGACTCCAGGCGCCACTGCTCGCGCGCTTTGTCGCTGCGGGCTAAAAACGCGGCGCAGGCGACCGACGGCATTTCGGCGCCGACCGGGTCGCCGGTGCAGGCGGGGGTCGGCTTGTAGCGCCGCTGCCACAGGCTGTCGCCGGAAAGGAAGGAGTATTCCAAGGCGTTGCGCGCCAGGTTCTTGAGCCCGTGCCAGGTGAGCTCCCAGGTCGTAAGGGCCCGCTGGTACTCGCGCGCGAGGTCGGTGCGCGATACGCCTTCGTCGTCGGTGCAGAGCACCTGCGCGACTTTTCCTTCTTGGTAGAGGCGGAAGGGATGATCGGTGCCGCGCAGGCCCAGGATCACCTCGGCGCTGGTCAGGCACTGCTCCACCGCCACATCGCGCTGCGCCATCATGCGCAAGGTGCTGGGCGCGTCGTACTCCCAGGCGATGTCGGTGCCGTGGCCGATGCGGCGGGCGCCGGCGACTTCCACCGCCTCGCGGATGTGGAAGCTCGCGTCTTCGGGGGACACGAGCGAGGGGGTGAGCTCGCCGGCGTGGAGCGCGACGTTGACCAGCTTGCCGCCGCCGGTGGCGTAGCGGACGATGCGCATGTGCTCGGAGTAGTCGCGGCGGGCGACCGGGTCGTCTTCGGGGGCGACGAGGTTCAGGCCGACGACGCGGGGCTCGGACTTTATCACCGCGACCGCGGCCACGGCTTGGGCGAAGACCTCCTCCCGCGGGACGGTGCGGAGCATCTGCATGAGGTAGCGGACGGTCACGCGGCAGCCGGGATCGGCGTCGGGCTGGCCGCAGCGCAAAAGCGTCCGCAGGCGCGCTTCCTGCGCATCGATGCGCGAGTGGGCGCCGGCGACGATGCGGGTGAGATCATCGGCGTCAAGGCGCTCCCGCAGCTTCTGGAGGTCGTCGCTCCAGCCGGCCTTCTGGCCAAGCCGCCGGGCGGCGCTCATGCCGAGCGACTGCATTACCTCGACATACCAGGTGTTCTGGCGCGCCAGGCGGGCGACGACCTCGGCGAGCATGTCGCCGGAGCGCTCGCTGCGGGCCTCGAAGCGGTCGAACGTGGCGAAGAAGTGATCGTGTCCGGAGCCCTGCGCCAGATCGAAGTGGCGCATCGAGAACGCATCGACCAGCGAGTTATAGAGCCCGGGATCGCGGGTGAGGATCTCCGCCGCCGCATCCCCGCGGGCGCTGTCGCACGGCGGCACGACCAGCGACAGCGGCGAGCGGCGCACGCACATGCCGTCAGCCACCGCCCAGCGCAGGTAGCTCTCGGCATAGACCGCGCCGCTCAGGTGGGTGTGCAGCTCGCCTCCTTTGGGCATCTGCCGCAGGAACACGGACAGGAGCGCCGGCTGATTCCGGATCGACGCCAGATACCGCCCGGTGCGCGCCTCGGGAGTCTGAGAGAGCGGGCCGGCGCAGCCGAGCAGGAGTGCCGCGGTGATGGGAATTGGAAGCAAGGTACGCATGGCCGATAGGCGACGTTTACACAAATCCCCGGCCCGGTGGTGCGGCTTTCTTTCGCGCTGCAAAAAGCGGCCCCTGCCGTAAGACCGGAAAAGCCCCGGCTGCGGCGCGCGGCCGGTTGACGCTGCGCGGAACTTCGCCTAAAGAAGGACCATGGAACCTGGCTCAGCCTATGCGGTGCGCGACGGAAGTCCGGTCCTGCGGGTGCGCTGCGACAAAGACGGCCTGCCGGTCGGCGCGGCGGCGGCGGCGCGCATCGAGCGCCCGGTGGCCAAGGTGTGGGCGGTGGTGACGGATCTGCGCTTTGCCCGCTTCATTCCCATGGTGCACCGGGTCCGCCGCGACGGCGACCGCGTCACCTTCGAGCTCAAGTTCAAGATCGGATTCTTCTCCGTCGGCTTCCAGTTCACCGCCGCCGTGACGCAGGAGCCGGAGCGCCTTATCGAACTGCGCTGGACCGCGGGCGAGCCGCAAAAGCTCCGCCTGCGCTTCACCCTGACGCCGATCGACGACGGCCGCGCCTGCCTGGTCGAAGGCGACGGCGAGTTCGACGTGCTGTCGCTCGGCTGGCTGGTCAAGTACTTCCTCAAGCACCACCCGGAGATCCAGTTCGGCATCTTTCCCGGGGTCGCCCTGGTCCTTATCGACTCCCTGCGGCGCGCGGTCGAATCGGAATACCCCGTCTGATGCACCGCCGCCGGGCGCCCCGGACGCCGGCTCGGCGCGCGCCGCCGCATATCAATCCTGCCGCAGATGTGCTACGAGCAGGCACTCATTCGCAGGGAGGATCGGAGCATGTCGAACTTTCATTCGTTTTCCGCGGTGCCGCTTGGGCAGGAAGATGCGGTGCCGCTCTCACGCTACAAGGGGCAGGTGCTCCTGGTCGTAAATACGGCGGCGCACTGCGGGTACACGCCGCAGTACGGGCCGCTCGGGGAGCTGGAGAATAAGTACGCCGGCCGGGACTTCCATGTGCTTGGCTTTGTCAGCGACGACTTCGGCCACCAAGCCGGCACGGTCGCCGAGCTGCAGGCGTGCAGCCGCGAGCACCGCGCGACCTTTGCGCAGTTCGCCGAGGTGCGGATCAAAAAAGGTCCGGAGCAGCATCCGCTGTTCCAGTGGCTCACCACGCAGCCGGGCTTTATCGGGGAAGTTGCGTGGAACTTCAATAAGTTTCTCATCGGCCGAAACGGCGAGCTGCTCGGCCGCTGGTCGAGCGATGTCGCCCCGCAGAGCGCCCACATCACAACCGCCATCGATGCCGCGCTAGCCAAGTAGCGATGCCTGCGCCGGCGATTGTGGGCGCCGCCGCGCGGCCGCAAGGAGCTCCATGGGAAACCTGAAGGACCTGAAGGGAAAGATCTGTCTTATCGCCGGCGGCGCCGGGACGGTCGGGGAGGGGGTGGTCAAGGCGTTCCTGAAACAGGAGGCGACGGTCATCGTTCCCTCGCGCTCGCCGGAGCGCCTGGACCGCCTGCGGGCGTTTGTCGGACCGCTTCTCAGCGAGCGCTTGGAGCTTCTTTTGGGCGACCTGGGCGAGCCGCAAGGTGCGGAGCGGCTGCGCGAGCAGATTCTGGCGCGCTGGGGGGTCGTGCACGCGGTGGTCGCCTCGCTCGGCGGGAGCTGGGAAGAGCGGCTGCCGCTGCTCAAGGTTCCCATGGCGACCTTCCGCACCTACCAGGACAATAACTTCAACGCCCACCTGATTACGGCCCAGACCTTCTTGCCGGTCCTCATGCAGCATGCCGGCAGCAGCTATACCCTGCTCGGCGGACTGTCGGCGCTGATGCCGGTTCCGTTATACAGCCCGGTGGCGGTGAACTCGGCGGCGCAGCTGATGCTGGCCAAGCTGCTGATGACGGAGCTGAAAGACGCTCCGGTGCGCATAAACCAAGTGATGTGCGGCTACATCCACACCCGCGCCCGCAGCGCCTATGCCAAGCCGGAGTGGATTACGGCGGAAGAAGTAGGGGAGTTTGCCGCCTACCTGGCATCGGACGCGGGACGAATGATAAGCGGCGGGATCCTGCAGCTTGGCGATCGTCCGGCGCTGGCGGCGGCCCGCTCGGCTGTCCCCGCCGGGCCCGGTGCGACGCCGCTGCCGAAGTAAGGGAACGATAGTCGCAAGGACCGACCGGTCGGTCCGGTGGGATGCAGGCGGCGGCGCGGCTACCAGCCGGTCTTGCCGCGGGCGGCGACGGCGCGCCTGGCATCGCCGGTGGAATCGCTCTTGCGGCGCCAGTCAGCGGGGCCGCCCTTAATCGGTGATCTGTCAATACGTGCATGAGATACAGCGGAGTGAGTCCTCCGCCTGATCGGGTACGCCGACGTGGGCCCTGACCCACATGGTGGGGGCGGCTTTGACGTTGTTCGCGGCCGCGCCGGTCTCAATCGCCGTAAACGCCGCCTCCGGGGCGCCGCCTCCGGCGAGGACGGCGGCAATCGCCAGCCCCGCCAGCGCCAGGTGGCCGCGCAGCGAGGTGTTCTTGGCGGGGTAAAGGGACGGGGTCAGGGTGAGTTCGGCGCGCTCGGTAGAAGTAAACATGGGAATCTCCAATTTTATTAAGTGCTTCTGTGTATCCGTGCGTTCCGGAAATGGGTTTAATGCAGCGTCCATGCCATCGCTTACGCGGCCGCGCGGCAGCAAAGGAATCCGCAATGGGACGCGGAATATGAACCTGCCAAGCGGTTGTTTTCGCTGCGAGTCTGCCTTCTGGAATGCGGGGGAATAGCGGTCCTGTTTCAGCCGCCGCCGCGCGCTGGTCAGATGGCCAACCACCGGCGCTGACCACCTGGGCCGACCACCTGGGCCAGCCCTCCGACCAGGAGCGGCCTATTCTGTCCGCAGCGGGCGGACGGTGGCGGGCGCGAAACGCCAATGGAAACTGCGGATTGGGTCGCGTATGATGACACTATGATAGACGATAACCCTACGGAGCGCCTGGTCCGTACTCCGCTGCAGGAGCGCCTGGCGTCCCTGCAGGTTACGGTGACCACGCATAAGCGAGAGTCGTACTCGCTGGTCATCAGCAAGCAGCGGGTGATCGTGGGCCGGGCGGAGACCGCCGACGTCCAGCTGGAGGATCAGACCGTCTCGCAGTTTCATCTGGAGCTGGCGCCGACCGAAGATGGCATCCGCGTCACGGATCTGGACAGCAGCAACGGCGTATTCATCGGCGGCATCCAGATCGAGCGGGCGATCGTTCCGCCGGGCAGTTCGTTGCTGGTCGGATCGTCGGTAATTACCGTGGAGCTGGCGGCCAGCTTCGCGCTGCCGCAGTCGGACGCGCAGTCGTTCGGGCCGCTTGTGGGGGCGGCTCCGCCGATGCGGCAGCTCTATGCCATGCTGGAGCGGCTGGCGCGCACCGAGCTGTCCATGCTCATCTGCGGCGAGACCGGCACCGGCAAGGAGCTGGCGGCGCGGGCGCTGCATGCCGCCAGCACGCGCGCCGACAAGCCCTTCGTGGTGCTGGACTGCACGACGATTCCGTCCAACCTCGCCGCGAGCGTGCTGTTCGGCCACGAAAAGGGAGCATTTACCGGGGCCAACGAGCGGCGCATCGGCGTCATCGAAGCCGCGCACACCGGCGTCCTCTTTATCGATGAGGTGGGCGAGCTGCCGCTGGATATCCAGCCGATGCTGCTGCGCGTGCTGCAGCAGCGCGAGATCGTTCCGGTCGGCAACACCCGCCCGCGGCCGGTCAACATCCGGGTGATCTCGGCGACCTGGCGCGACCTGCGGGCGATGGTGAATAAGGGCTCGTTCCGCGAAGATCTCTACTACCGGCTGGCCCAGGTGTCGGTAGCGATGCCGTCGCTGGCCGAGCGGCGCGAGGACATCGGACTTCTGACCCGCCACTTCCTGGCCCGCCTGCCCGCCGACCTGCCCGCGGCGCGGGACATCACGGCCGGGGCGCTTGCGGCCCTGGCCTCGCGGCCGTTTCCCGGCAACATCCGCGAGCTGCACAGCACCGTGGAGCGGCTGGCGCTCCTGGCCGCCGGTCCGACGATTACCGAGGCCGATTTCACCTTCGAGCGCATGCTGGTGACGGCGCGCAGCGCGGCCGAGCGCGAGCCGCCGCCGCCGCCCGCCTCCACCGTGAGCGGACGGGCCCTGTCCGGTGAATCGGTCGAGCCGTTCAAGAGCGCCAAGCGCACCTATATCGACGAGTTCGAAAAGAGCTACCTCGCGCTGCTCCTAGAGCGCACCGCCAACAACATCTCGCAAGCAGCGGCCGTGGCCGGGCTGGAACGCCACAGCCTGCGCGAGCTCCTGCGCAAGCACGGACTGTATCAGGCCAAAGACTGACCCGCGTCGCCGCCACCGCTACTGCTTCTGAAAGACCGCGCCGCTCTCACCGACGATCCAGACATCGCTCGCGGAGGAGCCGCCCACCCCGCGGTAGGCGATGGTGCCGCCGCTGCTAACCACGGACCAGGCGGTTCCATCATAGTGCAGAGAGTACCCGCAGAGAGAAACCAACCAGCAAACGATCCGCGGCGGGGCGAAGTGCCGGTAATAAAAGGCTCTTGGTACGGAGTGATTGGCGCGGGGCTTGGCGCTCGCCGGCGGGGCGCGGTGTCCAGCGCCCGCACGCGGCCAAGCGACCCGCGATTTCCCGGCGGCGATCTTTGGCTGCCGCTTAGAAAACCGGAACCGGATTCGCCGTGTGAATCGTCGGCGTGATCACGAGCTGATCGAGCTCGTTACGGTAGAGCAGATCCACTTGCGTGCGGCGGTCGCTCCAGCTCTCTGCCGCGGTCGTCTTGATGCGGTAGATCAGGTAGCGCGTGCCGGCGTCGTCCACGACGGTGCTCGGCGAACCCGGCCCGTAGACGCCCGGGGTCTGATGCTGGCAGACCATCGGGTTCATTCCGCCGCCGCACGTGCCGGCCGGTGCCGCTGGGGCGCGCGTGAACGGTCCGCGCGGCGACGCGGAGTACGCATACCCGATCGCATAGCGACCCAGCGCTCCGCCCGCTCCGTTATACATAAGGTAAAAGCGATGGGAGGCGTCCGCGTTGGCCGCATAAAAGATCGTCGGGTGCTCTAGGTCGATGTATTCCCAGTCCTGATGATCGGCATCACTGAGGCTTAGCATCGTGAACGCGCTTGTGCCGGTGAGCAGGCGCGTCGGCCTCGTATTCGCGCCGCAGGGAGAGACGGCGGAACACAGCTCCTGCCCGAGCAGCGCGTTTCCTCCTTCGCTAAAGTAGATAAAAATCTTGTCCGTGTCGGGATTCTTGAAGACAAAAGGATCGCGAAAGGAGTGGCTCGCATTGCCCGCAAGCACCAGCCCTTTATCGGTGAACGGTCCCAGCGGCGAGGCCGATGTGGCAACGCCGATCGACTTGGTGCCGCTCTGCACTAGCGTGTAGTAGAGATAGTAGGTGCCGCCCGCGGCGAAGGCGCCCTCCGCCCAGAAGCCCGTATTGGGTGTTGTGACGTCCGACGAGCGCAGCACCGCGTTGGCGCTGCCGGTGCCCAAAGGCGCGGTCCAGTTGATCAGATCTTTGGACTCGAACACGGCGATGCGGTTGCCCTGCGGATAGTAGAGGTAGAACTTGCCATCGAGCCCGGTGAGCAGCCGCGGGTCCGCATCCGCGTTGGGGTCGGCGAGCGTGGATAACGGATTTTTGTACGTCCCAGCATTTGCCGTCGCGCCCAAAGAGACGACGGCGAGCGCCAGGCTGAGGAGGTGCAACGACCTGCTTTTCATGTTCGAGTTCCCTTCCATCGGAGCCCCGGAGGAGTTCTTCCGGCGGCGCGGATGTTAGTAAACAGAGAAAGCACCGTCAATCCATCCTCCAAGGCGCTCGCGCGACCCTGAGGAGATGCACGTTTTCGCCGTCTCTTCGCTGTCGGCGGCGCCCCCATCGGTGAACCCGGTGGAATTTCCCGGCCCCGTGCACGGAATGTGGGCCATGGCGCGAATCTCGGTCCGCCCGCGGAGTTTTTCCGCAATCGATCCCACGGCCCGCTCACAACCGCTAACAGTGAGGGGAGTTACCGCCGGGGAACTCATAGTGCAGAATCGTCGCGTTATCGCCGACCGCCCAGAAGTTGTTGGCGGCGCTGCCCCACACGCCGTAGAGGATGGTGCCGGAGGGAACCACCGGCGTCGCGGCGCGCCACATGCTGCCATCGTAGTGAACCATCGGTAAAATCTTTCGCAACGATTTGGCTGCACGGGCCCACACCGCGGGCAGCTCCGTAAAACCGCGGCCCGCGTTCGCGCGCGGGTTACTCCGTGTTGCGTAGGAAATCGGCCACCTCGGCCAGGCGCTGCTGCAGGAAGCCGCGCACCCAGCCGCTTACGCCCACCTCATCCAGGGCCGTGATCATGGCGCGCATCCAGGCGTCGCGCATCGCCACATCCACCGCGACCCGCCCGTGCCGCATGCGCAGCCGCGGGTGGCCGTTGTGCTTTACATAGTCGTCGGGTCCGCCGAGCCAGCCGATGAAGAACAGGGCGAAACGATCGCGGCTCTCGCGGCAGACCTGGCCATGCGCATCGCAGCGATGCAGGCGGGTGAGCTCCGGCTCGCTGCGGCCCATCGCGTCGTAGAAGTGCTCCACGAGCCGCCGCACCACGGCCTCGCCGCCCAGCAGCTCATACGGGGTCTTGCCCAGTTCGTCCATCGATTCCACGGTCCTGTGTAGGAGTTTTGCGGCCGGGCGGCCGGCCGCCAAGATAGTCGACGGGGGAGCGTAGGGCAAGCGCCGGCGGCTTCAGTCGATCGGCCACCCCATCGCTTCCTCGGCTTGCGGCAAGGTCTCCGGCTCTACCGCTTGGGGTTCGGACTCCGTCCCCGCCACCGCCCGCCACCACGGCTTCACCCGCTCGACGCGTGAGGGCTCGACGGGCTCGCCCAGGTGCGGCATCACAAGGTGAACGCCCTGCTGCTGCGCCAGCGGCAGCAGCGTCTCGGCCGGTTCATCCCAGGCATGGATGGCGAGGTTGAAGGTGCCCCAGTGGATCGGCAGGAAGCTGCCGCCGCCGAGCAGCGCCAGCGCCTTGAGCGCGTTTTCCGGACCCAGGTGGATGTCGCCCCAAGCGGGATGGAACGCCCCGACCTCCAACATCACCAGATCGAAGGGGCCGAGCCGCCGGCGGATCTCCTGGTACTCCGAAGTCAGTCCGGTGTCGCCGCTGAAAAAGAAAGAGTGCCGGTTCCCTTTCACCACGAACGAAGACCACAGCGTCGCGTTGCGCCCGCCGATGCCGCGGCCCGAGAAGTGCTGCGACGGCGCCGCCGTGATCGTCAGTCCGGTGCCGGGAACCTCTGCCTGCTCCCACCAGTCAAGCTCGGCGATGCGCTCCGCCGGCACGCCCCAGGCCTCCAGGTGCGCGCCCACGCCGAGCGAGGTGTAAAAAGGCACGTTCAGGCGCGCCAGCTCCAGAATCGTCGGATGATCCAGGTGATCGTAGTGGTCGTGGGAGATGATCACCGCATCGATCGGCGGCAGCGCCGCCACCGCCACCGGCACGGGCTGGAAGCGCTTGGGTCCGGCGAAGCTCAGCGGTGAGACGCGCTCCCCCCACACCGGATCGGTCAGCACGCGCCAGCCGTCGATCTCCAGCAGCACGGTCGAGTGTCCGAGCCATGTCGCCCGGAAGCCGGTCTCAGGCCGCCGCGCCCACGCCGGCTGCGGGCTCAGCGCGGGCAGCGGGGCCGGCGGCGTGCGGCGCTGTCCCCCGCACAGGAACTCCGCCATCGTCGGGGCGACCGTACCTTTTTTCAGGCCGGGCGCGACCGGCGCAGTGTTGCGGAACGTACCATCCAGGTAGCGCGGCGAGGCCTTCATTCGCTCCAGACGCAGACCGCTGGCGCGAGCCCCAAGTGCGGACTTTTTCATCGCATTCCTCGGCTTTTATCCTGATCGTCAGCCATTGTCCTCCAAATTGGGGCGCGCCGCTCGTCCCAACAAGCGCGGAATCGGCAAGTCGGCGAAATTATTCGGTGATTGCGTGCGGGAGGACGAAAAGACTGTGCGGGCGCGGCAGCGGCTGCCGGCCCTTGTGCACCGAGCGGCGGGCGCTTATTGACCAGGCCAGCGCGACGCAGGCGAGCGCGCCGACGCCCCAGGCCGCGTGCGGCGCCACCGCCTCTACGGCCGGCGGCACCGGCGTCTGCAGACCGAAGGCGCGCTGGCCGATCCAGCCGCACGCGGCGACTACGCCGAGCCCGGCCCCGCAGATCCGCAGATAGGGATAGGACCGGCTGCGGCCAAGGAGGACCAGCCACGGCATGGTCAGCGCCACCACTGCCAGCTGCATCGCCTCCACGCCCAGATTGAAGCCCAGCACGCTGAGCCACAAAGTGGAGCGGTCAAACCCAAACCGCAGCAGCACTGAGGCGAACGCCAGCCCGTGGACCAGGCCGAAGCCGCCGGCGACCAGGACCTCCCAGCCGGCGAACAAGGGCCGCAGCGCATGGAGGGCGGAAACAAGAATCGACACCGCGATCAGGACTTCCACCGGCTTCTCCGCCAGCTGCGCCCCGGCGAGCGCGCCGAGCAGCAAGGTCAGCGAGTGTCCGACCGTGAACCTCGAGACGATCTTCACCGTCGTCCGGACGGCGCGGGCCGCCCCGCCTGCCTCCGCCCAGCGCCGCCTTGCGGCAACAAGCGGAGCCGGCAAGAGCAGCATGAGGAGAAAGAGCAAATGGTCGGTGCCTTCGGCGATGTGGTGGGTGCCCAGCACGAACACCGACTTGAACCCGCGCCACCAGGACCCTCCGCTGCGATCGATGAGGAGCCGCTTGTTCTGAAAGTGGAGGAACCCGACCAGCTCGGGATTGTCGCCGAGGAGTCCGCTTTGGAGATCGTGCCGCACGAAGACGTACACGTTGTGGGTCACGACCTTGTGCACGACCGCGTCATAAGCCAGCGTGAACGAGCGTCCCGACACCCCCGCCGGCGCATCCAGCGCGACCTGCGCCAAGAGCGTATCGCCATCCGCGACGTGCTGTAAAGTGAGCGACGGCGCGCTGACCGCGAAGGCGCGACCGTCGGGGGCGGTGACGCGCAGATGGTCTTGCAGGTACGCCCGCAGGAACTCCGATTCCGCCGGCAGGACCCGCTCCGGATGCTGCGCGAGCGGCTTGTCAACCGCCAGCCCGAGCTGCTCCAGCGGAATCTGCGCTTCCAGGCGGACCTGCCGCTCGCCGACATCGACGAACACCGCGGTTCCGCGCAGATCATGCGCTGCCGCCTGTGAAGAAGCCGTGGCGAGGAAAAGGATTGCAGCCACAAATCCCAGCCAAGAAGGAGCCTGCCGCGCGGGACGCATCTACAGAGTCCCGCCGTAGTCGTACTGCTTGTCGCGGAATATGGAGTGGTAGTGGGTCTGGCCCTGGATCACCACGCCGGACTGGCACGCCAGCTCAATCCACACGCGCGGACCGTCGATGCGCATATAGGTCCCGTTGACATCCGGATTGACTCCGGAAGCCTTGGTTCCGCCCCAGGCGATGTACGTGTCGGCATAGGCCGCGGCCGCGGTGTAGTCGGTCAGGAGGGCGCTGGCGATCGCCGGATCGTAGTCGCTGACCCAGTCCTTGATGGCGGCGGTGACCAGAGCCTGCTGCGATGACGTGAGGCTTGAGACAAGGACGCCGGTCCGGTTTGCACCGGTGGGGAACTTGGCTTTGACCGCGGCCGCGGAACCGGTGCCGTACTCGACCGGACCGATAAGGACATCGGCGAAGGTCTGCCCGGTCAGATAGGCCGAGTCCAGCTCGGTCGCAGACAGCGCGGTGAAGGCGGCGACCAGGTCGGCCCCTTCATCGAGCATGGGCTGATAGGAGCTGCCGTTGATGGTAAAGGCGGCCTTGGGCTCGACGCCCAGATGGTTGGGGATGGGATAGCCGGTCCCCGCCAGGTAGGTGATGTTGTAAGCCATGTGATGGCCGCCGAACATGACCTCCCAGTTGCCGGTCGTGGTCGGCGTGCCGAAGATCGCCACCAGGTAGTTGCTGGCGCCATAGCCGCCGCCACCGCCGCCACCGCCGCCGCCCTGGCTGTTCAGATAGTCGTCGGCCGCGCGGACGCCGGTCAGGTCGGATACGCCGGCGCTCGACAGGACCGTTGACATGAGAGCCAGCGCCGCGGCTTGGCTGCCGGCGTCGAGCTGTCCCATCTTCACGCCGGGCCTGGTCACGCCCGGCAGGTTTGACCACTTGGTCCGGTCAGCGCTGGCAGTAAAAGCCAGGTTCACGGCGGATCGTTGCGCGGCAGGAAGCACGGCCAGGAGGTTGTTGGCGGCGCACACCGCCTTCTCGATATGGGTCGATACGGTGGAGCAGTCGGCCGTTGCGACGGTGGCCAGATCCGCGGTGGCGCCGCCGTCGGTTTGCCCGCCGCCATCGGCGGTTCCGGAGGTTCCGTTGCCGCTGCACCCGACGAGCAGAGCGGCGGCGCTGATGCGAAACAAGCTGGCTACGTATCGGGAAACGCGCATGGTGATTCCTTTCTTCGCAGGAGCTCCGGCCGGAGTCCTGAACAGGGTCATGGAGGACGCCGACAGGGCTGCAGGAACGTACTGTGGCAGCATTGATTGCAATGATTGCAATGACGATGCCATCCGCGTCCCGTCGAGACGCCGCTACCCGGTGCCGCCGCTGATGCGAATGCCGCATAAGGAGTGCGGTTCCTGCATTCGGCCCTCATGCCATCCGCGCGCACGTCAGCAGGCCGCGCCGCCATTGCCGCGCCGTCCATTCAACACCCTGTTTGCAACGCTCACACCGGCGCGGCGGAAAGATTTATTGAGCCGATCGGTAAAATCTTTCGCAACGATTTGGCTGCACGGGCCCACACCGCGGGCAGCT
>CALFML010000516.1 GCA_937879845.1 uncultured Myxococcales bacterium | reverse complement strand
GGCGATCGAGAGCCAATCCGACAATCTCCTGCATGACGGCCGCGCCCACGTCTTCGAACCACGCAATGATGGCCGCCGAGTCCGCCCAGAGCGCACGGGCATGGTCTACATTCCCATTAGTTAGTATGTAGATCATGCGCAACAGAGCATCGCGCCGATCCGAGTAGCGAAGCTCGGCCGCAGGGGGCTTACGCGATCCGCCTTGGCGAGCCGCGAGCTTTGCCGGCACCAGAGCAGGGCCACTCAGTCGACACGGGACTCGAGCGCGAAGCAGCTCCGCCAGCTCGCTGGCTGAGCGTAAGTCTGTTCCTACATCGAGGATGCAGAGCCTTGCGTTTTCGCACTTTACGAATATTTTTTTGCCATCCGCAGAAAAATGCAGCTGGCTGCTCCCTGGAAGTTGGTAGCGCCCGAGCAGCGCCCCGCTTCCGGCATCGAAGATTCGTAGGTAGTCATCACCGCATGACGTGGCGACCCTGGCTCCGTCGGGAGAAAATTTAATGTCGAGGATGAATTGTCCGTGTCCTTCCAATTTGCTGCGCAAGAGCCATGATTCCGTGTCGAAAATCAAGATCGTGTCAGACCCGGGCTGCACGCAAGCCATGGAGCGGCCGGCGGGATCCAGTTTCACTTTGTTACATGGCGGCAACACAGTCGATGAGATGCGTCTAGGAGCTTCGCCTGCGATCCATAGTGAGAACGGCGAAGGTGCGTTATTGTTCCGATAAACGTCGGAGTTATGCGCAAGCAAGTGCGAGCCGTCGGCACTAAATGTTGCGACGATGTCGTCCCTTCCTGCGGTAGGGGGCCGGAGCGTCGTCTGGCGTTTCTCTCTACTTTGGTGGGTCAGTCTGATAAGTCCGCGCTCGCTCGCGGTGGCGATATATGCGCCCGAGGGAGCGAAGCAAGCCCATGTCAGTCCTGCGCTCGCTTGCTCAAGCGTCGCGATAGGGCGCGATGTTGCGACCGCCCAGACTCGCAGCCCCTCTTTCACGGACCAGGTTAGCAGCTGACTGCCATCCGGGCTCAGCTCGGCATGCAGCAGCCTACTTTCGCACTTATACGTCCCGATCTTTTGGAACTGCACCGAATCCACGGTGATCACGGCTCCGTCGTTTGCCGCGATCATCAACAATGAGCCGTCGCGACTGAACTGCACGGTCTTGATATCCGGTTCACCGAGCTCGATGGCGTGCAGACAGCGCCCGCTGGCAGGCTCCCAGATTCGCACCAAGCTACGTGCCGATGCAGCTTTTCCCCAGGAGGCGAGGAGGCGCTGATCCGAAGACAGAGTGAAGCCGTGTATTTCTTCCGTCGACCTACCCAATTCGGCGCAGAGCTCTGGCGCGGCAATCGTCCACAGCCAGGCTGTCCCATCGGTGGAGCAAGCCGCCAGATGTCCGCCG
Organism: uncultured Myxococcales bacterium; assembly: GCA_937879845.1. Classification (GTDB taxonomy): domain Bacteria; phylum Myxococcota_A; class Polyangia; order Palsa-1104; family JAEUJZ01; genus CALFML01. The sequence goes on along the minus strand of CALFML010000516.1, from coordinate 42,884 downwards.
TCCGGACTGAACCGAACCTGGGCTACGGTCTGCGTAGGCCCTTGGAGAGTGTCCAGGCAGCGCCGCGTCGCAACATCCCACAGCCGCACCGTGCCGTCTTCGCTGGCGGTGCAGAGCCGTCGTCCTTCCGGGCCGAACGTCACGAACGTGACGGAGCTATCGTGACCGGTGAGCACCGGTTCCGAATGGCTCGCATACTCCAGCCGAGACAGAGTCCAGAGCCCGGCGGTGCCATCCGCAGAAGCGGTAGCAAACTGCGACCCGGCCGGAGAAAACGCATATGCATAAATCCTATCTTCGTGGTCCCTTTCTTTTGGGTGATTGCCGAACCGTAGCCGCGGAATTCGCAGCTGCGTATGCCAAAATAAAATACTCCGGTCCGCAATCGCCACAATCTGGCTGCCGTCCGGGCTGAACCCAGCGCAGGAAATGGCGCTCCCCGCTCCCTCCAGCGCCGCCTCCAGCTCGCCGCTCCGCGCGTTCCACAGTCGAGCGACCCCATCGTCCCCGGCCGATAGAATTAGCGTCCCATCCGGGCTGTAACAAGCACATCGGATCGGCGCGCTGTGGCCCCGCAGCTCCTTCATCAGCTGCCCGCTCTCCGTCTCCCACACCCGCAGCAGCGCATCTTCGGCAGCGGAGAGAACCATCCGTCCATCCGGATGGAACAGCGCCGCCGTCACAGCCCCGCCATGCCCGCCCAGCGTGTGCACCGGCGCGCCGCTTTCCGCCCGCCAGATCCGCGCGGTTCCATCCGCGCCGAACGTCAGCACGCGCTCGCCCCGCGCATCGAACGACGCGCCATGTAACGGCCCCGCGTGACCCCGCAGCTCCGCAATCGCCGCGCCGGTCTGCGCATCCCAAACCCGCGCCGTCCCATCCTGACTCGCGGTGACCAAGCGCCGGCCATCCCGGCTGTACTCGATCGTCCGCACCGGGCCGGCGTGTCCCAGTAGCACCGCGCCCACGCGCTCGACGTGCAGCATCGCCTGCCGCAGCAGGTAGGGCAGCATCGGATGCTGCGCCCCGCGCTCATGGGCGCCGACCAGCCACACCGCCGCTTCCATCGGGTGGCCGGCCAGCAATAGGAGCCGCCCGCGCTCGATGAACCCGTCGAGCTCGCGCTGCAGCGCCTGAATCCGCCGCAGGCGCCGCTCTTCACGCTCGTCCTCGCGCCGCTCGCTCAGCGTGCGGCTGGCTTGCAGGAAGGCCCGCTCATGCTCCTCCAGACCGCCGAACAGCGCCGCGAACTCCTTTCGCTCTTCGCGCTCCAGCGCGGCCTGAAGCAGCGTCCCGCTCCACAGGTCCTCTTCCGCCCGCGCGGGATTTCCGGCCACGCTGCGCTGCCACTGCGCAGCATCGACGGCCAGCCGGTTGCGCAAGGTGATGACCTCGCGCCCCTGCTCAATCCAGGCCGCCAGCTGGCCCCAGCCGGAGAGCAGCGCCTCGTGCGCCACCTCGACCGTGGCGGGCGATTCCGCCTCCGCCGCCTTGTCGCGATGCTTGGCGCGGCCGGTGACCAGCAGCTTGTCCTCTACGAATTCTTCGATGAGCTGCCGCGCATTTTCGCCCGCGAAGCTGGAAAGCGCCGCGGCGCGCGACACCGGGCGGGCTTTTTCTCCCGTACCGCTGAAGTCCACAAGCCGCAGGAAGATGTTCTTGATCTGTTCCTGCTGCTCTTGCGGTCGGGCCGTCTGCCGCTCCACGTCGATGTAGCGGAAACGCGCCTGCGCACGCTTTTCCAGCGCGCCTCGCACGCCGCCGAGCTCGCGATAGGTCGCAGCCGTGAGCTCGCGCGCTGATTGGAGCTTCTCCGCGTTCCACAGCAGGTCCAGCGTGTACTGGAGAAGCGGCAGCGCGCCGGCCTGTCCCCGCACGTCCGCGATGATCTGCTCGACCAGCCCGGGCTCGAAAACAACGCCGTGCTGGGCCGCCGGCTGCTCGATTGCCTCGCGCAGCTCGTCCTGCGTCATTTCCGTGGCAAAGATCAGGTTCCGCTGCATCAGCCGCGCCAGATCGGGATAGCGTCCGAGCTGCCCCAGGAAGTCGGCGCGCATCGTCGCCACCACCCGCACTTCCGGCAGCTGCGCCGCGGCGAGCCGGACCATCCCGTCAAGGAAGGCGGTCCGCACGCCGTCCAGGGTCGTCCGGGTAAAGATTTCTTCGAACTGGTCGATGATGAGGAGCCACAGCTCCGAAGGCGCGCGCACCGTGCCTGACCACTTGAGCAGCGTCTCTGGCGACGGCTCTGCCGCGCGCAGCCCTTCGCGCTGCTGCGGCTTGTTATAGATCTGGCGGAGGCCTAGGCGCATCGCCTCGAACGGATCGTCTTCGGGGGTAATCGCCACGACAGCCAGCCGGGGACCCAGCCGCGCATGCAGCTGGGGCGCAAGGCCCGCCCGGACCAGCGACGATTTGCCGCTCCCCGAAGCGCCGGCGACAAGCGTGCAGCCCGAGCCCTTGACTTGACTCAAAAGCTCGCCAATCAGCCTCTGGCGTCCGAAGAACAGCCGCGCATCCCTCTCATCGAAACGCCGGAGCGACAGATAAGGCGACGCCGGATTGAGCTTCTGCGCCCGCACTTCGTCGCGTGAGATCTGAATGATCTGATTGACGACGAGTTGATTGCCCTGTCCGTCGATCCGGATCTCGCTGAACGTCTGGCTTTGATTGGCGGCGCTGTGCATGGGCGGAAAAAGTCTACCATTACGCGGGTCGAAGATCTCAAGCGGCCCGCGACCCGGCCCGGCACCCAACGAAATACATAGTTGGGTCAGGGCTCACATCTCATTACGGAGATAGCTAAACCAATCCGTGATATCCGCGTGGGGCGAGCCTTCCGTTTTGGGGTCATGCGTCCTAGTGCAAGGCTGCTGACAGACTGACACCGCAGGGCTGACATCCTGTCGCGCTGACCGTCCCGAGGTCGCTTCGTATTCGGCCGGCGGATGCGGCCAGAACCCGCTATTGCCTTGTAAATACAGCGGATGCGCGCGCCGATCCCGCGGATCTCACGGCTGGCATGGCGGCTGCTGGAGCTGCCGGGTCGAGGTGAAGTCCGCAATGGGACTGCGCAGCTTTATGATCATAGCGACTCTGCTCCTGGTCTGTAGTCCGGTTCGTGGCGCGAACCCGGAACCGCCGGCCGCCCATCTGCGCGGAGTCCTCTATGTGCACGGCTCGCGCTCCTGGCTCGCTGGCGCTACGGTATCGGTCCGGCCCGAGCCCGCAGCCGCTGAATCGCCGCGCACGGTGACGCAGAGCGCTGCGGATGGAACCTTTGCGCTCGGGATACCGGCCGGATTTTTGCGACTGCGCGTAACGCATCCGGGCTTTGTCCCAATAGACCAGCAGCTGACCCTGAAGCCAGGTCAGGAGCAGACGCTCAGCCTCTATCTCCGCCCGAGCTCTGAGAGAGCGCGGCCCTTCGAGGCCCGGGTGACCGCGCCTAGCCGCGAGGAGCGAACCGCGCAGCGCTTCACCATACAAGGAGAGTCGCTGCGCACGATGGCCGGCACGCTGGGGGACCCCCTGCGCGCGCTCGGGCTGCTGCCGGGCGTCGCCTCCCCCGTGCCCGGAGTCCCGCTGTTCGCGGTGCGCGGCGCAAGCCCGGGCCTGAGCGGCTTTTATCTGGACGGAATCCAGCTGCCGCAGCTGTTCCATCTGCTCGTCGGCGGCGGCGTCGTGCACCCGGGAATCATCGACCGCCTTGACCTGTATGCCAGCGGCTATGACGCGACCCTGGGCCGCCAGGCCGGAGGCGTGGCCGTGGTCGAGACCCGCGGCGCGCGCAGCGACGGCCAGCACCTGGAGCTGGAGCTCCGGCTCCTAGATGTATCGGGGCTTGTGGAACTCAAGCTGCCGCACGAGGTTCGCTTGAGCATCTCCGGACACTACGGCTACCCCGGCTTGCTCCTGCGCGCCATCGATGACCGCACAAACGTCTCCTACTGGGACTATCAGGTGCGGCTCGACTGGCGCACCGTGACGGTCCAGGTGCTCGGCGGCTTCGATGAGCTGGTCGTAAATCGCGACGGGCTGGGCGGCCAGCTGCGGGGGCTTCCCAATGCGCGCCTCATGTTTCACCGGCTGCAGCTGCGCCACCGCAGCAAGCACGGCCCCCTGCAGCTGGAAGCGGCGATCGTCGGCGGCTATGATGAGGCGACCGATGCGCTGGACAACGGAGTAAAAAAACTCGCGGCCTCGGCGCGCATCAACTTGCGGCTGCACCTGCGGCGGGTGAGCCTGCAGCTGCTGCTGGACGGCGGGCTCTCGCGCTTTCAGGTGAGCGATGCATTCAACGTCCTATCCCTTTTCGGCACCCCGGCCCCCATGACTTCCGATCCACCGGATCCGAAGCCCCAGAGCGGTTCGTTTCAGACCCTGGGCGAGCTTGCCGAGGATCGCATTGGCGCTGTCGGCGGAGCGGCCCTGCAGGCGGTGGTCGAAGTCGTGCCGCATCGCCTGACCGTGACGGTCGGAGCACGCCTTGACGTGTATCACGCGGGCGCGGTGACGCTGCTCGGGGTTGACCCGCGGGCGCAGCTGCACCTTCAGCTGACCGATTGGCTGGCGCTGCGGGTGAGCGGCGGCTATTACCAGCAGCCGCCGAGCTTTCCGGTGCAAGTGCCGGGAATCGATACCTTTGCGCTGCGCCTGGGCCTGCAGCATGCCGTTCACGCGGTCGTGACTCAGGAGCTGCGGCTGCCGGCGCAGTTCACCCTGTCGCTCAGCGGCTACCGCCAGCAGTTCGATAACGTCGCCGAGCTGCCGGACTTGGCCAACCAGCTGTGCGCGCTGCCCGCCTCCGCGCGCTTGACCGCGGCGACAGCGCTGGTCTTGCGTGTCGCCGATGGCACCGCGAGCGGTCTGGAGGTGCTGCTGCGCCGGCAGAGCGGCCGCGTGACCGGCTGGCTCGCTTATACCTTGAGCCGCTCGGAGCGCGGCTATCCGTGCGGGTTGCGGCCCGCCGACTACGATCAGACGCACATCCTCAACCTCGCCGCGCAGGCCCAGCTGCCGCGGGGCTTTTTGGTCGGCGTGCATGTGCAGGTGTCAACCGGGCGGCCGGTCACGCGGGTGACTCTGCCGGACTGGCGGGCCACCCCGCACAATAACGATCGGCTGCCTACGTTCGGCCAGCTCGATGTACGCCTTGACAAGATATGGCGCCTGAAGCGGGTGACTTTGACGCTCTTTATCGAAGTCATCAACTGCACGTTCTCTTCCACCGATCTGGCGATTGTATATCCGGTGGTTGAAAACGCTCCCCAAGGGTATGACTTCAGCCAGCCCCAGGTCTTAGGGTTCCGCTGGCTCCTGCCATCGCTGGGTCTGCGAGGAAACTTCTAATAGGAGAATCGTATGGAATCGGTCCTGGGTGCGCGGCGGCACGCGGGTTGGCGCATGCTGCTCCCTTGTCTGTGCTGGCCGGCCGTCCTGTTGTCGGTAATGAGCGGTTGCAGCTACAGCTTCGACAGCGGCCCGCGGGAGCTGCCCATCAGCGATCGTCGAATCGATGAGACGAAGCTGCCGCAGGTACAGGGCTTTTCGCTCCTCGGCTTCCCACCGAGCAGCCGCATCGAGCTCGCAGCAGATGGGCGACCTTGGCTTTCAGCGATCACGGAATCGAATATCCGGCTCGTCGCAATCGACGCACCCGAGCAAGTCTGGGAATTTTCCAGTGATCAGAGCCGGCCTATTTACAATGCGAAGGGACATCTGGCCGGAGTCCTCATGCTCGATCTGCCGGGCGCGCGTTTTCCTGCGGGGCGAGCGACCCGGTTCCGTCTGGGGAGCGCTCCTTCGGAGCTGCCGCTCCCGGCCGGCGACGTTCACCTGCAGCTCTCCGCCAATACGGTGGTGTCCTGGTCCGACGACGCGACGCCAGCAGCGCTGCACCTTGCACGCTGGCAGCCGGATGATTCTGTACAGGCGTCGTCCACGCCCTGGCCGCCAGCGGTCGATGGCCGGCAGCTGGCCAGGGTGACGGTCCTAGGTGAACGGTCGCTGCTGCTTGCTTATACGCTGAACTCGCAACAAACCACCCTCCAGCTTGTGTCCGATGGCAGCACGTTCGATCTTGGGATGGGAGTCCTGAACCGGTGGGTCGAAGCGCAAGGCTACGTGATCTACACCGATGGTCAGGGCAAGCTGCGGGTCTACTTCGTCGATCTCAAAAAGGACCTCCCGCTGGATATCGTCCTAGGCCGCACCGATGACTATCTAGCGATCGTCGCCGCGCGCGTGCGCAGCGGGTTCATCGTCTGCAACCAGAGCGGCCTTTTGGCAGTGGATCTCGATGTCGGCAAGGGGATGCTGGCGGGCCCTCCGCGGCTCCTAGATCCGGCGCCCTGCGCCAGCGCCTATCTCGATTCCAACCGGATCACAAGTGACGTCATCCAGTACTTCACAATCGGGACCGACTTTCACGCCTACCGAGTTCCCTTCGACGGCAGCACCACACCGGAGCTGATGCCCGGTGCGCCTCCGACCATGGTGCCGGAAGGGGGACGGGTGCTAAATACCTGCGGCCGCGAGGTAGCGTATACCCTGACTCCGCCTTCCACCGAGACGAACCCAGGTAGCGATGGCTGGGTCCGCGGCTGGCGGTTCACGCAGCAAGGTTGGGGCGTGCTTTTCAGCAATGACTGCCGGCGGGTCCGCTGGTTCGAGCACGCCGAGTCGGTTGACTTTCCTAGCGAGCTCCTCTCCGCTGGGGTCGACTACGGCGCGATCACGCTCCTAGCGCGCAGCGTCGCGGCCAATCAGGAGCTGCCGGATGGCCGGCTGCTCGTCAACGCTGGCGTCTACCCGGGCGGGAGCACGGCTCGCCTGGAGCTGATTGATGAAGATCTCGGCGAGGCGCAGCTGCTGCTGGACTCCGGACTGCAGATCCTCGGTATTACCCCCGTGCCGCGCGGCGATGGCTCCCCCGCGCAGTGGGAGCGCGAAGTGCTACTGGAGAGCATCGACGCGAGCGGTACCTCGACAATGCGTCTGCTCAAGCTGCCGCCTCGCTAGAAGGCAGGTGCCGGCTCTACCCCAGCCGTCCGGCCGCCTTATGGCGTAAGGAGGCCGCGGAGCCTGAGCCGCGCGGTATACTGGACCCATGCATCTGCCAACGCCTGAAGACATCCGCTCTTGGCCGCAGTTCACCGCGCACAGGCCGCTCCGCCTGCTTGTGAGCGCATGTCTCTCCGGGGTTTTATGCGGCGTCGATGGGACCGCCAACGGCGAATATCCATGGATCCGCAAGCTGATGGCGCTGCCCAACGTGAAACCGGTGACATTCTGCCCGGAGGATTTCGCTTTCGGGACCCCGCGCGACCTGCCGGACATCCACGGCGGCGACGGCTTCGCGGTGCTGGAAGGGAAGGCCCGCGTCCTGACTCAGAACGGCGAGGATTGCACCGCGGGGATGCTCAAGGCGGCGCATGAGATGCTGCGGATCGCCGTGGAGCACCGCATCGACCTGGCAGTGCTCATGGACATGAGCGCCGCGTGCGGCTCGCAGGTGATCTCAGACGGATGCAGGCGGGTCGCGGTGCGCAAGTATCAGCAAGGTCCGGGAGTCGCGGCCGCGCTGCTGCTGCGTAGCGGCTTCAAGGTCGTGAGCCAGAGAGACTTTCGCACACTGGAGTATCTGTACCACAAACTCGACCCCGACCATCCGGTCGACAGCGCAGCCAGAGACCACCATGAAACGCCGTGGTATCGCAGCTACTTTGGCAAAAGCGACGCATCGGCCGGATGATCTTGCGCGCGCCTGCGTACTTGTCGAATCAAAAGCGCGAGCCTTTTCCCTGAATGATCGTCATGAAATTTGCTTCGCGGCTCGTGCGTTGTCATCGTCATGCCATGCGGCAGCTCCTGTTAGTGGCCCTGCTCTGCGCCTGCGCCAAGGCGGAAGCGCACGAGTGCGTCGACGAAGCCAGCAAAAAACCGCCCGCCCTCGATCAGCTCGATCTGACCAAGACGAAGTGGAGCGAGCTGCCCGGCTGGGCCGATGACAAGCACCACGAAGCGGTGCCGGCGTTCCTCGGCTCCTGCGTCAAGCTCGCTGAGCTCAAGGACGACGATCTCGTTGGGGTCGACGGCCACGGCGGCAAAGCGAAGCAGTGGCGCGGCGCCTGCGACCGGGCGAGCAAGCTCAAACCAGGCGACCACAAAGCCGCGCGCGAGTTCTTCGAGTCCGAGTTCACGCCGTGGCAAGCCGCCGGCAAAGCCGGTCCCGTCGGCAAACTCACCGGCTACTTCGTGCAGGAGGTCCACGCCTCACGCAAGCGGGGCGGCAAGTACGCGGTGCCGATCCTCGGGCGGCCGGCGGACCTCGTGATGGTCGATCTCTCGCAGTTCATCCAAGACGCGCACGGCCGCCGCATCTGGGGGCGTCACGACAACCAGGGCGGCGTCGTTCCTTACTTCACCCGTTCCGAGGTTCGCAACGGCGCCCTTGCGGCCCAGAAGCTCGAGATCATGTACGCCGACGATCCGGTCGACGTACTGTTCGCGCAGATCGAAGGCTCGGCCAAAGCGGCGATGGACGACGGCACCACGGTCTGGCTCGAGTTCGACGGCAAAAACGGCCACAAATACCGCGGCGTCGGCGGCATACTCAAAGACAAGGGGGTCCTCACCGGCGCCTATAACGGCACGATGGCGGGCATTCGCAAGTGGTTCACCGACAACCCCAGCGGGTTCGACGAGATCGCGGACCGCAACCCCTCGTTCGTGTTCTTCAAAGAATCGAAGCTGCCGGGCGCCGTCGGGTCGCAAGGCGTCGTCCTCACGCCGCGGCGCTCGATGGCGGTCGACCGCGCGTTCATCGCCCACGGCACGCCGGTCTGGGTCGACACCCGGGCCCCGCGCGTCGGCGCGACCGGCACCGCGGCGTGGCAGCACTTGGTCGTCGCGCAAGACACCGGCAGCGGCATCCAGGGAGCGGTGCGCGGCGATATCTATTGGGGAGACGACGCCGCCGCTGCAGCGCTCGGCGGGCGCATGGGCGGCGAAGGCCGCTACTGGCTGCTGCTGCCCACCGGCGTCACGCAGTAATCGACGCACTGGTGCGGCTTCCGGCCGGCGGCGTCCTATTCCGATCACGAACGCGTGTCGCTCGGTTCCGCCGGCGGCTGCCATCCGGACAGTGACAGCATGAGCCAGGTCGCCAGGTTGAACGGGAATGTAAAGTAGCGCATGCCAGCGCGCGTCAGCAACGACGACAGCCCATAACACAGCAGCGCACTGGCGACGATTCCCAACAAGCGGACACGCGCGCCGCGCGCAAACACGGTGAGCCCCTGGGCCGTCAAGCCCATGTTGATAGCCGGTCCAACCGTCTGCATAGAGGGGAGCGACAGCCCCGGAGCCACCACGTCGGACAGCATGACTCCGCAGGCGGTTCCCAGGGCCAGCCAGCATCCCTGGGCCTGGCTGCGGATCGTAATGGCGGCCCATACCGCCAGGCTCGGCAGGACTTCACTTATGAACGCGACCTGGCCGACGCCGCACGGGACCTGGCCGAGCAGGCCGCTATCGCAGCCGAGCCGCGACTGGCTAGCGCCAAACAGGTGTTGCAGCGCAGAGGCGCCCCACATCGTCAGCACGAACGGGAAGGTCAGAAGCGGCAGCCGCCCCCACGCCAGCCAGCGCCGGCTCATAAGCGTGGTAACGATGCTGGAGCATACGACATAGGCATAAAGCGCCAGGTCTGGCGTGTATAGCGACAACAACCCCGCGCCCGACAGGCTGGCGTTATAGCCCCACAGCCCCGCCCGCGCGTCCTCGCTGCCAGCGCGCCCCGCGGCCAGCCGGGACGTCAACAGCGCGCTCAAGCCGCCCAGGCTCATGCCGAGCGCCGCCCCCGGCCGCACCCACGCCAGCGCCGCCAGGATCACAAGTCCCGTGTACGCCGACGGTTGAAAGTAAATCTGCGCGATCTGGACTAGCAGCTGCTTGCAAGCAGCGCGAATCCCAGACAACCAAGTCCGCATGATGCCCCATCTTACCCAAGGCTCTATCGGAGACTGCCAATTGTTTTGGCCAATTGAGAGTTTCGCTTGAGGCGGAGTTCCCGGCTCGCCAGCGGGCGCCGCGAGGGCAAGGACCCGCTCCGCACCCTATTTGGTCCGGGGGAATTTAGAACGTATACTGCCGCGCACATCTGCCGGTAGCCGACATAAAAATGGACGACGTAACGCTCAGCGTGCACTCCCTGCGGCCCGAGACCCAGCAGCAGGCCGGGCTCCCGGGCTATGTGCTGCTCATCGAAGGCGATACGTCGCGCACGTTCCTACTCCCAGATGACGGAGAGGTCCTAGTCGGTCGCGGCGACGACGTACAGATTCGCCTGACCGACCGTGCGGCATCGCGAAGGCACGCCCGACTATCGGCCGACGCCGGCGGTGTAAAGCTCGCCGACTTGGACAGCCACAACGGAACGTTCGTCAATGGCGCCCGACTCACCGGCAGTTGCCCCCTGCTGGTCGGTGACGTCGTCACGATCGGCGAAGCGGCGCTGCTGCTGCAGCGCCGCAAGCTGCGGGTCGATCGGCGGCCGCTATTTGACAACCCGCGGTTTCGCCAGCGCGCCGAGGAAGAGGTCGAGCGCGCCTGCCACTATGCCCGTCCGCTGTCGCTGCTCTGCCTGGATCTCGGCAGCAACACGATCGATCCCCCGGCGCTTGCTCGGGCGCTGACGGACAAGCTGCGGATCATCGATGTCGCGGGCTTGGGCGGCACCGCGCAGCTGTTTTGTCTGTTGCCGGAAACCGATGCCGCGACCGCGGAGGCGACCGCGCAGCAGCAGCTCGCGGATCTGCTGCCGCGCTGGCCCAAGGTCCGCGCCGGCGTCGCGACCTGTCCGGAAGATGGAGCGGACCTCGACACGCTGCTCGCTTCGGCGCGCGATGCCGCCGGCAAAGCCACCGCGGCGCAGGTGCTGGGCGCGGCAGGGGCGGTGGTCATCCGGCGCCTGGGCGATGCCAGCGCGGTGCTCGCCGACCCAGCCATGCTGCGCCTGTACGAGCTTATCGACCGCCTTGGACGCAGCGAGATTCCGGTCCTTTTCTGCGGTGAGACCGGGACCGGCAAAGAGCTGGCGACCCGAGCCCTGCACGCTGCCTCGGCGCGTTGCCAGAGAGCGTTTACCGCCGTCAACTGCGCGACCATTCCCAACGAGTTACTTGAGAGCGAGCTGTTCGGCCACCGGCGCGGCGCATTCTCCGGCGCGGTTGAGGACAAAAAGGGTCTGTTTGAGTCGGCAAGCGGCGGGACGCTGTTTCTAGATGAAGTAGGCGAGCTCTCTGCCGCAGCGCAGGCCAAGTTGCTGCGCGTGCTGGAGACCAAGCGCCTGCTCCGCGTCGGCGATACTCAGGAACGCAGCATCGATGTCCGCATCGTCGTGGCGACCCATCGCGACCTGCGCGAAGAAATCCGCGGTCAGCGGTTCCGTCCGGATCTCTACTATCGGCTGTGCGCCGCCACCGTCATGCTGCCGCCGCTCCGCGATCGCCGACGCGAGCTGCCGATCCTGGCGCGCACGTTCCTGCGCGCGGCCTGTGCGCAGCTTGGTCGGCCGGCGCTGGCTCTGTCTACCCCAGCTATGTACGCGCTGGCCGCGCACGACTGGCCTGGCAATCTGCGGGAGCTCAAGAACGCCATGGAGTACGCCGCCGCGGTCACCCCGGAGGGATGGGAGATCACCCCTTTGTACCTGCCGGCGAACCTAACCGTGTCCGGATCAGCGGCAGCGGCACTTCCGGAGCCGATCCCCGCCGCGGCCAAGGCGCCTGGGCCGACTCCGGTCTCGGCCGACGTGCCGCATCGGTGGCGCCCGATCGCCGAAGAGATTGAGGCGCTGGAGCGCGCGCGCATGACCCAGGCGCTGCAGGCGGCGGGCGGGGTGCAGAATCGCGCCGCGGAGCTGATTCAGATGCCGCTCCGAACCTTCGTGACCAAGGCAAGAAAGTACGGTCTGTCGCGCGGCGCCGCCCCGCTGCCGGATGGTGCGCCCGATCATGACCCGTGAGTTCATTCCGCCTCAGGAGTTTGCCGAATATAAGCTGCTGCGATCGCTCGGGCGCGGCGCCATGGGACAAGTCTACCTGGCCCACAATACTCTTCTCGATCGCCAGGTGGCGCTCAAGTTTCTCGACGCCAGGGCCGGCGAAGGGGCGCGCGACCGGCTGCTCGTGGAAGCCCGCGCCATCGCCCGGCTCGAGCACCCCAACGTGGCGCGCCTTTATCAGCTCGGAGCCACATCTGATCATCCGTTCTTGGAAATGGAGTACGTGCCCGGCCGCCCGCTCAGCGAGGAGCCGCTGCCGCTGCCGTGGCGGCAGGTGCTCGCCATCGCCTGCGGGCTGGCCCGCGGTCTGGCAGCGGCGCACCAGCACGGCGTCTTGCACCGCGATATCAAGCCGGCCAACATCCTCCTTGGGAAAGAGGGCCAGCCTAAGCTCCTCGACTTTGGCCTGGCCAAGCTGGTGGATGCGCTGCCGATCGGGACACCGATGCCACCCCAGCTTCCGGCGCAGGCGGCACCGCAGTCGCCGCCGCGCGACTTTGATGCCACCTGGTCCCTGCCGGCTGCAAACGATACGGCGGCGGCCGAGCCGGCTGCACCGCAGCATCGCGCCCTGCCGATGGGAACCCGCGCCGGAGCGCGGCTGGGTACGCCGATGTACATGGCCCCAGAGGTCTTCAGCGGTGAGCCGGCGACGGAGCGCTCGGACATCTACTCCCTTGGCGTAGTCCTTTATGAGCTGACCGCCGGCCGCGTCCCGCATCGCGCCGAGACCCTGGAGGCGCTGGCCGACAAGGTACAGACCACTGACGCCCTGCCGCTGCGGCGAAGTGCCCCCGCAACCCCGGTTCGACTGGCGCTCCTCATCGATAAATGCCTGCGCCGCGATCCGCAGCAGCGCTGGGAATCGGCCGCCGCACTCTGCGCGGTGCTAGAGTCCCTGGCGCGGCGGCTCACCCTTTTCCGCCTACTCCGCGTCGGCCTGCTCCTGGGTCTGCCCTTGGTGCTCGTGCTCAGCATCGCTGGCAACTGGCTGCTCGGCTGGTTTCAGATGCGGCGTGAGGTCGCCCGGCGGATGGCCGAAGCGCAAGCGGCGCTGGCAGACGCCCGCCTCTGCAACCGCCGAGTCGAAGCGCTGCGCGAGCGGGCATTTGCCGCGTTCGACCACCAACAGGTGGATGCAGGCGAGAGCCTGTGGACACAGGTCCGGCAACAGTCCACGGGGTGCTATCGGCTCTACCAGCAGGCGACCCGCGCCATCGATGCCGCGCTGCTCTCGGACCCCAGGCGCGCTGATGTGCGACGGCGCTTCGGCGAGGTTCTGTACGAACAGGCCCTCCTGTACGACCGCGATCACCTGGAGTCCCAGCGCGACGAGGTCCTGGCTCGGCTCGCCGGCTATGCCAAAGTCGAATACGACGGGTATCGTCGGCGCTGGAACGAGCCCGGACGCCTGTCGGTCGACACGACACCGGCAGCGGAGGTGGAGCTTGCCCGCTACGAGCCCGATGGGCAAGGCCGCCTCGTGCTGCGCCGCCTGGGCCCGGCGGGCAACACGCCGCTGCGTGACATCGGCCTGCCTCCGGGCTCCTACCTGCTCGTGCTGACCGCCGCGGAGCGGGTGACAGTGCGGGCACCGGTGCTGATCCGCCGCAGCGAACCGCTCCAGCTCTCCATCGACTTGCCTGCGCCAGCGGCGATTCCCCGCGGCTTGGTCTACGTCCCGGCGGGCCGGTTCCTGTTTGGCGCGGCGGAGGACGAAGGAGTCCGCGTCCTGTTCCTAGAGACGGTGCCCATCCACGAGGTCTGGACCCCGGCCTTTCTCATCGCCCAGCACGAAACCACGTTCGCGGAGTGGATGGAATTTCTGCGCTCGCTGCCTCCGTCCGAGCGCGAGCGGCGCCGGCCGCGCAGCGATGCCGCGACGATCCATGGACCCCTGGAACTGCGCGAGCAGACCGACGCCTCCTGGCAGCTGTCGCTGCGCCCGGCTGACGGCGCCACCTACCTGGTGCAGTCCGGCGAGCCCATCGTCTATGCCGCGCGCGCCCAGCGCAAGGTGGTCAACTGGCTGCGGCTTCCCGTCGCTGGAATTGACTGGACAGATGCCCAGGCCTACGCCGAGTTCCTGCATCGAACCGGCCGCGTTCCCGGCGCCCGTCTGTGTACCGAGCGCGAATGGGAGTACGCGGCGCGCGGCGCCGACGGCCGACGGCATCCTCATGGCGGGCTGCTGGCGGCCGATGACGCCAACTTCGATCGCACGTACGGCAAGGATCCAAAAGCCATGGGACCGGATGAAGTGGGCTCCCATCCGGCTTCGCGCAGCCCGCTCGGCATCGACGATCTTTCCGGAAACGTCCGCGAGTGGGTTCGCTCCTCCTTAGGGATGCCGGAGAGCGTGATTCGCGGCGGCGCCTACTACAATGATCGCCTGACCGTGCAGGTCAACAACCGCCAGGGCGTACCGTACAGCAACCGCAACCCGCGCACCGGCCTGCGGATCTGCGCCAGCTACCCGCCGAAATAGAGAAGCAAAGTGCCCCAGCTGGCACAGTCCGTGCTGTAACCTCGCACAAGCTCTGCACCAGCCTATCCACGGCGCAGACGGCGCGAGGGCTCCGTCTTTATCGTCGTCCGGGGACTCCGGGGAACAACCCTAGGGCGGGCACAAAGGAGCTGTTTTTATCCACAGGAGATCGATCATGGGAACCTTCGCTAGAACACTCTTCGCATGGGCAACCGCTACCCTGATGGCGTGCGGGCAGGAGCCCAATGCGGCGCAGTCCGTGCTGACTCCCGATCCAGAGCGCGCTGCCCAACCGCTGCGGCCGGCCGGCATTGCCAGCAACGGCGAAAAGGAGAACGGCACCCCGCTCGGCGACGAGTTCTATGCCAATCGGCATACAGCCAAACGGACGACCGGGTCCAGCACCACTCCCGTATCGCTTCTACTGGACAGCGATAGCTTCAAGCTGATCACAGGCGATGGCTCCCCTGTAGAGGGAATCGAGCTGCAAGGAATGGGAGCCAAGACGACCAAGCTCAGAATCACCTCCCCGCTCGATACGACCACTTCGACCGGTGGACATGACTCCGTGATCGTGTCCTTATACACGGTCAAGGCCGAGACGACGCCCGGCTCGGGCCGCTTCGACAACATCTGCGGCAGCGGCGTCAAGGCCATCGCTGTGCAAGGCCGTTATGATGATCACGGCACCCGCGTCCTCGGCTCTGACGACCTGACGTTCGCCTGCCCAAACTCGGCAATCTACAAGTGCGCAGTGGACCTGGCCTACTGGCCGTGGGGCGATCGGGCGCGATACCATCAGGCCTGCACCCGCATGATCCGGGCGGACTATTGCGGCAATGGGAAACCCTTTACCATCGACGGGATCCTCATCAACGTAGAAGATGACTTCAGGATCCAAAAATACGATACGATGACGCCGGGAACGTGGACCGACGAGGCTGCCTGGAGCGAAACCGGGGCGGTGTGCATGAGCCACAAACGATTGACATCCAGCGTCGGGCTGCCGTTAGTCTGCTCCATGGCCGGCTACCCACATGTCAAAAAATGCCTTGAGGACTATTGTTCCCCACCGGAGTGCGAGATCGCAACGGCCCCCGGCGCTTTGCTCAGAAATAAGTCGCAGTTCCTGCTCGATGTGCCGCCCGCCAGTCCTTGTCTTGGACCCTGTCTGGAAGACAAGCCGCTGTGGCGAGACAGTGCGCGGCGCTAGCGGGGGCAGATGGGGCCGATGCAGGGACACCGGGTGCCGTCGCAGGGATCGGGCGGCGGCGGAAAGCAGGAAGCGCCCTTGTTGATTTCGAACTGATCGCTGTAGGCAAGCCCCTCATTCCCTGCCTTGTCCACGGCTTTGACGCGGATTGCGGCGGCTGTGGCATCGGTGCACGGCACGGTCCAGGTGTAGGAGCGATCCGTGCCCGGCAGGTCCTTGGCGATCACGATGTCGAAGGGCGCGACGCCCGTATAGCTTAAACGGATATGGTGGGCCGCAAGCGCGCCGGCGCTACCATCGTCGCAGAGATCGGCGGACCGCCAGCGGATGACCAGAGATGTGCCGCCGACGACCTTACCCTTCAATGGTGCCGTCACCGTGACCACGGGCGGCGTGTGATCCGCGCAGTAGGCCGTGGTGCTCTCTTCGCCGCCGGGGAGCAAGCTGCGGCTGGCCGCGGCCGATGAGGCGGCGTTCACACCGGCGACCTCGGATTGCAGGGCCTCGCTCTCCAGGCCGCAGGCAAACAGGTTCAGCGCCAACAGTCCAAGCCCCAGACTTGATAACTCATGCATGTTCGAATCTCCTGTGCAGGTCGGAGTCATTCTCCGTGCAGCGATGCTAGGCAAGTCTGGTGCCATCGCTTCCCACCCCGGCGAAGCCTGCGCTCCCTACGGCAGCGCCCGCGATTCCTTAGCCTTTTCCCAGCTTTTGCCGGCATGGCGTGGTCCGGAGCACCGAATCGCGGATCGGCTACGCAAAATCGGCGTGCCGATTCGGCGCGCCATATTGTCCTTCGCAGCCGCCAGTCAGTGCGGCCATTGCGGCCGGCAGGAGTCGCCGCGCGCGTCGCGCTGCGGTCTTCGCCTGGTTTCCGCGGATGGCCGCTTCAAGCTCCTCCGGCAAGGGCCCCGCGTCACGGTCGTCTTCTCCCGCAAACGTGGCGAACTGTATGCATTTCGGCCCGGTCATACAGGTCTGGCTTGTGAACGCATCGCCTCCGTATACACTGTATACATGGCCGCGCTTCCCACAGCCCATCGCATCGCCACCTCGGCCTGTAAGCTGCTGGAGAGCGAGGGCGCCGAAGCCGTGACCATGCGGCGGGTCGCCGAGGCGGTGGGCATCACGCCGATGGCGATCTACCGCCACTACCCCGACCGCTCGGCGCTGCTCAACGCGCTCGCCGATCGCGGCTTCGACGACCTGGTTGCCGCGGTGAGCGCCACGCGCCTGCCAGCCGAGCTCGAGGCGCGCCTCATCGCGATCCTCAATGTCTACCTCGACTACGCGCTCGCCCACCCCCGGCTGTTCGAGCTCATGTTCCTCAAGCCGCGCCCCGGCGCCCGCAAGTTCCCGCGCGATTTCAAGGCGGGTCGCTCGCCGACCGCGAACGTGACCGTCGCGCTCCTCCAAGAGGCGATGGACCGCGGCCAGATCCGCCGCGATGATCCGTGGGAGATCATGTTCGCGCTGGGGGCTCTCATCGAGGGGATGATCATGCTCTACCTAGGCGGGCGGTTCGAGGGCGGCGCCGCCAAGTTCCGCGCGCTGGTGCGCCGCTCTATAAGGAGGTACTTCCATGGCATGGGCCGCTGAGATTTCGCTGACGGATTCGACGCGCGCGCGCGAGGTCGTAGGATGACCGCAAAGGGGGGCCGGCGCATCGCGGCCGGGGGAATCGCCGCCGCGCTCACGGCGGTGCTGCTGTGGCTGGGCACCGGGCTGCAGCCGCTGTGGCCGCTCCTGTGGCTCGCGCCGCTGCCGGTGCTGGTGTTCGCGGCGGGCGCGCCGTGGGGGACTGCCGCCGCGGTCGCAGCGCTCAGCGCGGCGGTGAGCTGCTTCAACCTGTGGCAGTACCTGCACGTCTTGTTGCAGCTGCCCGCCCCGCTGCTCGTGCAGCTGTTCGGCCTGGAGGCGCTCGGCTTTGCGGCCGCCGTGCTGCTGTATCGCGCGCTGCTCCGCCGCGGGGTCGCGTGGGGGGCGCTCCTGGCGCTTCCGGTCACGCGCGTCACGATCGAGTACCTGGTGAACCTGACCTCGCCGCATGGGACCTACGGGAGCTTCGCGTACACGCAGCTCGGCTGTCTGCCCCTTCTGCAAGTGGCGTCGCTCACCGGGCCGTGGGGCGTCTCGTTCCTGCTGCTGCTGTTTCCCGCGACACTTGCGACCGCGTGGCACCTGCGGGCGACACGGACCCGCGCGATGCAGGTGCTATTAGTCGGGCTGGGCGCGATCGCCGCGGCGCTCGTGTTTGGCGCGGCGCGCCTCGCACTCTCGCCCGATGGGCCGATGGTGAAGGTCGGGCTCGTCGCGTCGGACGCGCCCGCGAGCCCGCCAGTCGCCGCCGCGGGTGAGCCGACCGCCGCGCTGGTCGATGCGTATGCTCCCCACGTGCTCGCGCTCGCGGCGCAGGGCGCGCAGGTCGTGGTGCTCCCGGAGAAGCTGGGGGTCGCGGTCGATCCTGGGACAGGCGACCTCGATGCGCGCCTGCAGGCGCTCGCGGACAAGACCCGAGTGCCCCTTGTCGCGGGGCTAATCCACGTCGCGACGCCGCACAAGTACAACGCGGCTCGCGTGTTCGCGCCCAGCGCGCAGGTCGCCGAGTACCACAAGCGCCACATGCTGCCGCAGTTCGAGTCGATGTTCGCGCCCGGACGCGAGCTGGTTCTGCTGCCGCGACCGTCCGGCCCCTGGGGCGTGACGATCTGCAAGGACATGGACTTCACACCGCTGTCGCGTGAGTACGGCCTTGCGGGGGCGTCGCTGCTGCTGGTCCCGGCGTGGGACTTCAACCTCGACCGCACACTGCACGGTCATATGGCCGTGATGCGCGGGGTCGAGAGCGGGTTCGCGATCGCCCGCGCCGCCAAGAACGGCTACCTGACCGTAAGCGATAGCCGCGGCCGCATCCTGGCCGAGACGCGCAGCGACACGGCCCCGTTTGCGACCCTGCTCGCCGACGTCCCCGCCGTGCATGCGGCGACGCTGTACCAGCGCTGGGGTGACTGGTTCGCCTGGCTCGTGCTGGCCCTGCTTGCCCTGATCTTGGTGCGGCTCGTTTGGTCGCCGCGGTAGCGCGCGTCCGCTTCGCCTTCGGCTTTCCCGCGATCCCGGCGCGCGTTGCGGAGCGCAAGCGGAAGGCGGAGGTTCGCCGCGGCGATGCGCCAGTCTCGCTCCCCGCGTGTCAGTAGTGCGGCGGCTTGTCGTCCGCCGGCATAAGCGCCGGGCCCTCGTTCATACGACCGCGCATCAATTCGAGTTCCCGGCGCAGCCGCTCCATGTCACGCCCTTGCTGCAAGACGACGTCCGACAGCTTCTGCAGCAGATCCTGCTGCACCATGTAGCGGAGCTCCAACTCAGTCAGGCGGTCCTCGCTCATGCGCAGGAAGCTATCACATGCGGTTGCTTCCACAGCCCGCATCGCGCGCGACTTGTCCCGCTTCCCTTTATCAAAAGAGCCGGTGCGACTGCGCAGCCCCGTCCATGCAGGCACCGTTCAACTTCCCGCTCTGCGCACCAAGCAGTCGCAGCCGCCGCGCGCCTCACGGAATTTCGAGCGTGTCGAGCAATCGCGCGATCTGGGGATCGCGCGAGCGATGCGGCACGAGCACGCGCGCGATAAGCTCTCGCCATTGTTCCGGCTGAACGCCGTCCACAAGACAAATCCGCGGCGGATAGTCCGGTTGGTCGGTGACACAGCGCGCGAGCTCGGTGATGCGCGGGTCGGTCGCCGGCGACCTTGCCGCGAGCAAGAGCAGCGCCAGCCGCGCGACGGCGTCGGCATCTATTTCGCTTTGCGAGAGGGGCCGATCGGGTTCGGGACTGCCGCTCAAGTCGCGCTCGCGCGTGCCGAGGTGCCACAGGAAAAGTTGCTCGGCATAGACGCACGCTTGTTCCCCGAGCGCGAGACATCCCTCTACGACGCCGCCGCCCACGTTCACCGGATCTTCGTCGCCGAGGCAAAGCCATAAGAGCGTGCAGCAAAAGGCCTGGGTGAGATCTTGGGTCCGTCCCCATCGCCCCAGCGACACGACCTCGCGGGGGTGCCACGGCAGGGTGTGCGTGGACGACCGCGAAGGAAAGGACAGGGTCCCGGTGCGCTGAATGTGCGACAGGGCGGCGAGGTGTTCGGCGGTGTCGTCGCCGTAGTCACCGGCTGCGATCTCGGCGAGCAGTTCCGGGGTCATCGACTCGCGCAGAAAATCAAAGAGCGCCGCGGCAGAGCCGGGAGCTTCGGCCGGCGCGCTCGACTCGCGCAGCATCGCCGGGCGAAACCCGCGCGGCCCGAGTGCGTCGGCGGCTTGCTCATCTCCGAGCCACGCGGCGTACCCGAAGGCGGCGTGGCAGCGCACGACATCGTCTTGGGCGAGCGCCGCCGCGCGGTCGAGCGTCGCGCGAACAAGCGCACACGCGGCGCCCTTCCTGTGCGCGACATGGGCAATGTCGAGCCAGTCCACCGCCTGCTTGGCGACCGCGCTCGCCCGCTGCAGCGCCGGTTCAAGGAATTGCTGCGTGGCCGCCTCGGAGAGGAAGTCGATGACGTGCAGGGCGGCTTCGGTGTCCAGGGCCATCGCAAGCACGCGGTGCCGAACGCGCGTCGCGCTCGCCTGGTCGTCGAGGCTTTCCCACGTGTCGGCCACGCTCCATAAGGCCCGGCCATCGCCGCGGAGCAGCGCTTCGGCTTCTTGCACTAGCGCGCGCGCGCCTTCGCGGTCGCCGGATTCGTCGAGAGTGTACGCGAGGGCGCACAGACCGGCGGCGTCCTGCGTGGAGCGCGCTTGCGCGCAGCCGAGCGCGACGCACTCACGCACGGCCGGCATGTCGGAGAACAGCTCGGCAAAGGTCATCGCCAGCACGCGAAAGCCCGGGCCGTCGCATGGCTGCGCGCGAAACAGATGCATCGCGGCAGCGAGTGCGGCGCGGGCGCCGATTGGGTCGGCAAGCGCGGCGCGCACCTGCGCGGCGCAGGTAAAGCCCGCGGGGTCCGCTTCCGCCGCAGCGGCAGCGAGCGTACGGGTCGCAAGCCGCGCAAGCTCTTGGTCGCGAGCGGCGGCGTCGCCGGCAAAGCGACCGACCGCTCTTACGATGCCGCGCCAGTCGGCGCAGGACGCCGCGAGCTCCTTGGCGCGCGCTAGATGAGCATATCGTGCGTCGTCGTCTGCGGCCCGCTCCGCCAGCATGAGCCAATGCCAGACCCCCTTATGCATGCCCATGTCATCATACTGCCAACTCGTGGCGTTACCGTCCCCTCCCGCCGCAGATCCGCGCGGCGCGGCAATCCGCACCTGCGGGACCGACGGCAGGCCCTTTTAGCTGTGGCATCGCCGGCATATAATCTCGACCGCGATGATTGCGCCGAAATCGCCGATCCCCACTCCTATGCCCCAGGCGATGCCGCCGAGCCACAGCCAGCTGCACGGCGGCCGCTACCAACTGCTTGATTTGATTGGGGTCGGCGGCGCCGGCACCGTGTATCGGGCGCGCGACATCGAGCTCGATGAGATCGTCGCCGTCAAGGTGCTGCGCAAGGAGCTCGTGCGGACGCCGCTCGTCGTCGATCGCTTCCGCAGCGAAGTCAAGCTCGCTCGCCGCATCACCCACCGCAACATCGCCCGCATGTTCGACATCGCCGAGCACGAAGGCGAGCGCTTTTTGACCATGGAGTTCGTCGAAGGCAACAGCCTCTCGCACCTTATCGGACACCCGCTGGCGATGTGGTTCGTGCTCGATATCGCGCAGCAGATCTGCGCCGGCCTCGACGCCGCCCATGCCGCTTCGGTGATCCACCTGGATCTGAAGCCCGACAACGTGCTCCTGGCCAAAGACGGCCGCGTCGTGCTGACCGACTTCGGCATCGCCCGCGCCCTTTTGCCCAGCGAGATCGCGACCGAGGCCAACGGCGAGTTTATCGGCACCCCGGAGTATATGTCGCCCGAGCAGGCCGAAGGCGGCGCGATCGATTTTCGGACCGATCTGTATTCGCTCGGGGTGATGATCTTCGAGCTGTTGACCGGCTTTCTGCCCTTTACCGGCGAGACGCCGCTGACGACGGCGGGGGCGCGCCTTGTGCGGCCGCCGCCCGACCCGCGCACGCACCGGCCTAACCTCCCTGAGCTTCTGGCCCAGATCGTCCTACGCTGCCTGGCGCGCAAGCCTGATGACCGCTTTGCCAGCGCCAACCATCTGGCCGAGGCCCTGGCCGCCGCCAGCGGCTCGATTCCCGGCGCGACGCCGAACCATACCACCGGCAGCTTTTCCTCGGCCCTGGGTCCGCGCGGCGTGCGCGCCAACTCGCCGCACTCGACTCCGACCGACCCCGCCGCGGATGCGAGCGGCGTGTTTTCCGGCGCGCTGCTTTCGACCGTCGATCAGGCGACCGGCGTGGCCGCCAAGAGCGTCGCCGTGCTGCCCTTCCGCAACCAGGGGCCGCCCGCCGATGCCTACCTCGCCGACGGACTTACCGATGATCTGATTGACTCGCTGTCGATGGTCCAGGGTCTGCGGGTGCGCAGCCGCAGCATGGTCAGCCAACACTTGGACAAGACCGACCCGGTGGCGATCGGGCGCGCCATGGAGGTCGACATCCTGGTCGAAGGCACGGTGCGGCGCAGCGAAGAGACGCTGCGCATCACGGCGCGGCTCATCCAAGGGGCCGACGGCGTACAGGTCTGGGCGCAGCGCTTCGATCGCCCGGCGGCGCTGGCGCTGCAGATAAGCGATGAGGTCGCGCAGGCGGTGGCCAGCGCGCTCGCGGTCTCCAGCAGCGCGCCGCCGCGCCCGGTCCTGCAGGACGCCCAGGCGGTCGACTTGTACCTGCGGGCGCGGGCGCTGTTTCAGCGCAACGGCGATCGCGAGAGCACGCTCGAGTGCATCGCCCTTTATCAGCAGGCGCTCAAGCTGCGGCCCGACGATCCGCAGCTTCTGACCGGCTACGCGCTGGCGCAGGCGCGCATGTGGTTCTTCGGCGTGGCGGGCTCGGGCGAGGCGGCGCAGCTGAGCGCGGAGCACGCGGTGGCGGTGGCGCCCGAGCGCGGCGACTCGCACCTGGCGCTCGCCAGCGTGCGCTTCAGCAGCTGCGATGTCGCCGGCGCGGTCGGCGAGCTGATGCTGGCGCTGGAGCGCGGGCCGAACCTCGCCGATGCGCACGATCTGCTCGGCCGCATCTTGGTAGAGACCGGTCCGGTGCAAAGCGGCATGCGCCATCTGGAGCACGCGCTGGAGCTGGAGCCGAACCTGACGCGCACGCTCGTGGACCGGGCGCGCATCGAGGCGCTCCTCGGCAACTGGGACAGCATGGAACGCATGCTCGATGAGGCCGAAGCCTCGCGCCTGACCCCCACGCCGATGTGGGTCTTGCGCGCCCGCATGGCGATGTGGCAGCGGAACCGCGAGCGCGCCGCGGCCCTACTCGCCCACCCTGAGATCGCCGGCGGCAAGCAGGACCTGGTGTTCCGCTTTTTGCAGATCGCCGCCGGGGTGCGCAAGATCGATCCGGCGCAGCTCTGGGAAGGCGTGGTGTTCGGCGTGCAGACCAGCAGCCCGCGCGGCCGCCTGTTTTTCCACCAGCTGTCGACCGAGATCCACGCTTTCCAAGAAGAGAACGACTTGGCCATGCGCTCGCTGGCGCGCGCCGTCGATGTCGGCCTGTGCGACCTGACCTGGTATGATCGCTGTCCGCTCCTGAATGTGCTCCGCCGCGACCTGCGCTTCAAAGCGCTGCGCAAGGTCATCGCCGGCCGCGCCGCCCAGGTCAAAGCGGCGCTGCGCGAGTAATCCACCGGCAAACCACCGGAAATCCATCGGCAGCCCTTGCCGCCGCGCAACGCGGAGCGCAAGCCCGCGTGCGGTCAGAAGTCGCTCACCGGCTTGCGGTAGGCCAGCACCACATAGGCTGTCGTCGCCGCGTTGCCGACCTGATCCAGGGTGAAGTTGCCGTCGAGCGCGTAGCTTGTGCGGATGCCGCCGTTTGCGCCCTGCGCCGCGCGCAGCTTTTCATCGACCCCAAGCGGCAGCGGCTGGCCTAAAACGCGCGCGCAGAGCTTGAGCAGCGCGACCTTGTAGGTCGCATAGGCGTGGTCGTTCACCGCGGCCTGATCGTAAATCCCTTTCCCATCCCACTTCCCGAGCAGACTTTGCCACAGCGTGTCGGTCGCCATGCCGCGGTTGCGCAGGTTGAGGATCTGCAGGGCGATGAGCTCGGCGGAGCCTTTGCCCGGACCGCTCGTGGCAAAGCCGCTCATGCTCTTGGTGCTGCAGATGCCGAAGTTGCAGTCGTCCCCGAGCCAGCCGCCCCCCGAGTGATCGGCATGGCGGACGCTGCTGCTCGGACAGTCGGCGCCGGAGGTGCCGCAGCGGGCGGTGGGCGCCGACACGCGCTCGGGATTCCGGGTGCACGCGCTGTTAGGAACAAGGGGAATCTTCGCCCCTTTGGTAATCACCGGATCGACGTGATGGTTGACCATCGCGTCATGCTCCGCCTGATCGTCGCAGCCGCAAATCTTGTAGGAGCGCAGGACGTTAATGATGGCATCCCGCCGGCCCAGGTTGGCAGTGGGCAAGTACTGATAGGCCAGCGCCGCCAGGGCGTTGTCGTCCGTGGTGTTGTAGGTAGTGGCGGCCGGGTACTCGCGGAGCAGGGACAGCGTGGGATTGTAGAGGGAGTCGAGATAGGCCGCGACCTTGCCCCAATCCGGTTCGGGCGCCGCGGCCAGATCGGCCCCGGAGGTGAGATCCGGGCTCGCCTCACCGTGATCGTGCGAGCGACTGGCCAGGTCGGCATATCCGGCGGTCGCGCCGCCTGAGCTGCACCCGATTCCTCCGACGATGATCAGCAAAACCAAGCTGCGCATGAGCCGTCTCCTATCTGCGATGGCAGCGCATCATAGCCTATCTGGCGCGCGATCTTTGCCGCCCTGCCAGGGCACTTCCCCTTGGGCTTGGCGGTCTTGATCCACGATCCTGCGCCGGAGGTGCGACGCGGTGCGCGGCGCCAGAGCCGGTTCAGCGGTGGGCCGGGTTTCAAGTTTCATATTTCAAGTTTCATTTTTTGACTATTGTAACTTCATCATTTAAGCTGGTCTGTATCCGCAATTGGCAGGAGGGACACAAATGACGGAAATCGCACTCGGGGGCCGCTTCACGTTCCCCGGCACTTCATTGACCGTTCATCGGATCGGCTACGGCGCGATGCAGCTGGCCGGCCCCGGCGTGTGGGGGCCGCCCAAGGATCCCGACGCCGCCGTCGCCGTCCTGCGCGAGGCCATCGCGGCCGGCGTGAACCACATCGACACCTCAGACTTTTACGGTCCGCACGTCACAAACCAAATCATCCGGCAGGCCCTGCATCCCTATCCCAAGGAGCTCGTGCTCGTCACCAAACTCGGGGCCCGCCGGCCGCCGGACAAGTCGTGGCAGCGGGCCATCTCGCCCGAAGACCTGACCGCCGGCGTCCACGACAACCTCCGCAACCTCGGCCTGGAGGCGCTCGATATCGTCAACTATCGCACGATGGGCTCGGTCCACGGTCCGGCGGAGGGCTCGATCGCGGAGCAGGTGTCGGTGCTGGCGGACCTTCAGAAAAAGGGGCTCATCCGCCACATCGGTCTGAGCAACGTCACGGCGGCGCAGGTGGCGGAGGCGCAGAAGATCGCCCCCGTGGTGTGCGTGCAGAACAACTACAACCTCGCCCACCGCGAGGACGACGCCCTCATCGACGACCTGGCGCGGCAGGGCATCGCGTATGTGCCGTTCTTCCCGCTCGGCGGGTTCTCGCCGCTGCAGTCGTCCACCCTGACGGCGGTCGCGGGTCGAATCGGAGCCACGCCGATGCAGGTCGCGCTGGCCTGGCTGCTGCACCGCTCGCCCAACATCCTGCTGATTCCCGGCACCGCGTCGGTCGCGCACCTGCGGGAGAACCTGGCGGTCGGCAAGTTGACGCTGTCGCCGGAGACGTTGGCGGAGCTTTACGGGATCGCCGGCGCGGGCGCGGCGGTAAAGCACGCATGACGACCGGCGCTCAGACCCCCGCTCCCGGAGCATCGAGAGCGCGAACCGGTGCGGCGAGATATCCCCATGTCTCCGGCTGACATCCCGCTCAGCCGTGAGCGGATCCTCGCCGCGGCCGAGGACGTCATCCGCCGGTTCGGTCCCGCCAAGGCGACCGTCGTCGATGTGGCGCGGGCGCTGGGCGTGAGCCACGCGGCGGTCTACAGGCACGTACCGACCAAGGCCGCGCTGCGCGACCTGGTCGTCGGCCGGTGGGTGGAGGCGACCATGCCCGAGCTGCGCACCATCGCCGCGCAGCCGGACCCCGCGCCGCTGCGATTGCGGCAGCTCATTGACGCCCTCATCGCCGTCAAACGCCGCCGCGCCGCCGCTGACCCGGAGCTATTCGCCGCCTATCGCACGCTGGCCGCCGACGCCCAGTCCGTCGTCGCCGCTCACGTCGAGGAGCTGGTCGCGCTGACCGCCGCCGTCGTCCGCTCCGGGGTCGCGGAGGGATCGTTCCGCGCCATCGATCCGGTGGCCGCCGGCCGCGCGGTGCTGCTGGCTACGTCCCGGTTCCACCACCCGGCGCACGCCGCGGACTGGCAAAACCCCGACATCGACGCGCCATATAATGATGTGTGGCAGCTGCTGATGAACGGGTTGGGCGTCACGAAGACCTCCGGGTAGAGCGGTGCTGCGAAAGCGGAGCTGCGCCATCACCGCGGCATTCCCTAAAAAACCGCGCCCGCCGATCAGCCGCGCACGGACAAGCCGCCGTCCACTTTTACGATGCTGCCGTTTATCATCCTCGCCTTATCGCTGAGTAGGAACTCGACGACGTTGGCAACGTCTTGTTCGCTGCACAGCTTGTTCCCGGGCGTCCGCGATTCCCACAGCGGCACCAGGCGCTCGGTGTCCGGGTATTTGCTCAGGTGCTCCCCGTAGATCGGGCCGGCGCAGACTCCGTTGACCTGCACGTTGATGTCGGCAAGCTCCAGGGCGAGGTAGCGCACCATGGCCTCCAGCGCCGCCTTGGCCGGACCCTGCGCGTGCTGGTATTCCACATACTGATGGGCCGAGGTGGCCGACAGCGCGACGATGCGACCGCCGCCCCGCTGCTGCAAAAGCCCGGCGCCGCGCATCGCCAAAAGGTGCAGCGCCGCCGCGTTGGTGCGAAACGCCAGCTCCAGGTGCTCAAGCTCAATCTCTTTCGGCGCGGCGACCAGGCCGTTTGCGGCATTGCTGACGATGCCGTCCAGACCCCCGGCTTCGCGCTCGATCTGGGTGAACATGCGCTCGATGTGCGCGGGGTTGGCCACCGAACCCCAGATATGCAAGGCGCGGCAGCCGCTGCGGGCCAGCTCTTGGGTGGTCTGCTCTCCGGCTTCGCGGGAATGAAAAGAGTTTACCAGCACCGTTGCGCCCAGGCTGCCCAGGTGGTGCGCCAGACGCTTTCCCAGGCCCCGCCCGGAGCCGGTCACCAAGTAGATCTTGCCGGCAAGCGGCGGCGCCACCGCTGTCGCCGGAGCCGAGGCCGGACGCGGCTCCGCCTTGGCCAGCTTGACCGCGCGGCTTTCTTCCGCCGGCCGCTGCCGCAGCCGAGTCACCGCAGCGGTGAGCTCGCGAATCGTGCGAATCTTCCGAAACGATGCGGCATCGGCTTGCAGCGGCTCGGGCAGCTGAAGCTGTTTACGCAAGGCGGCTAGTACGTCCTCGCGTTTGCCGAGCTCGATCCCCAGCTCTTCCGCCAGATCGACGTCCGGAAGCAGCAGCTGCTCGGGATAGCGGGTGATCTCAGCGAGCACCCGAATGACCTCCGCCACCTGCGGCTCCGCTCCCCCCGGAAGACTCACGGAGTCGGGGGAGCCCGCGGCCGGCGCCGGAGCCGCCGCCTCCCGACCCTTGTTCGCGCCGAGCCGCTGCGCCAGCTGATTGGCGATGGCCGCTACGGTACGAACCTCATCGACTTTCCCGACTAGGCGCTCCGTGATCTGGTACCGCGCCCGAATCGCGGCCAGAATCTCCACCAGCTTGACGGAGTCGATGCCCAGATCCTCCTCCAGGTCCGCCTCCGGGGTCACAAGATGCGCGGGATAGCGCGTTACCTCGCAGATGATCTGCTGCACAGTAGTGATAAGAGACCGCGCAAATGAGCTTGTGCTCATGTCCATCTTTCTCCTGAAACCGAGTTAGTGAGCGAAGGCATCGCGCTGCATGGGAATCTGGCCTATGGGCCGCGCCACCAAGCCGTCGGCGACGGCCAAGACGGTGCCTTGGGCGTTGCAGGCCTCGACGTGCTCGACCCGCAGCAGCTCGCCGCTTACCTGCGGCAGCCGGCTGGCCAGGACGATGTCTCCTGTCATCGCCGCCAGCGCCTCATCCGTGAGTCCGGGGATGAAGTAGAGCGACTCGATCTCTGCGATCACGCAGACCGGCATGCTGCCATCGGGCAGCACCATCAGCTGAGCGACCTTGAAGGCGGCATCATTGAGCAGAAACGGGGTCATGCAGCCGGTCAGCTGCGCCAGCTGCTCGTCATCAGGAGGGTGGTATAGGCTGCGGTTCTGATCTGCGCCATGGACCGCTTGCCGCAAGGTGTCAAACGGCGCTTGATGAAAGACCGCCGCCCGCGGGTCAGTGTATGGATCCGCCACCGCGATTCCGGTCAGCGCCGCCTGCGCGTCGATGCGGCGGCGCAGCGGACCCGGCGCCGCGCGGCTGAGCAGGGCTTCACACTCCAGATGGACGATTCCTTCCTGCAGCACGATCCCGGACGGGTGCACGATATCCGATAGGAGCCGCAGCTTCAGCCGCGTGCAGCTCGGCACTTTTTCAATCACCTCGGACTCGCAGCGCAGCAGGGTGTCTTGTCCCTTGCGCAGGGGGACGAAGCGGGTGAAGCGGCAGCGCTGAAATCCCAGCAGATGGAGCGCAGGGAAGTGGCTCTGCGCGGTCCGCGCCGCCAGCTCGAGCTCGAAGGTGCCGGGCAGCATCGGCTTGCCGCGGACCCGGTGCGCGGCAAGGTACGGATGCGAGTCCAAGGACAGCTTCCATTGTTCCTTGTGCAACCCTGCGGCTTCGCTGCGGCGCTCCGCGGCCGGCGGCGCCGCCGCCTCCACTTTGTAAAAGCTGCGCTCCCCTTCACCTAAGAGCACCGTCACCGCAGGCGGCGGCGCAGCGCTGAGGGTCGCAAGGAAGATCTCCTTCCCTTCCTTCGCCGTGATGCCATAAAGCCCCCGCTCTTCCTTGAGGACCGCGTACTCCGAGCCCCGCGTCATGCCGATGCGCTCCCAGCCGAGCCAGCCGAGCGCCGACCAGGTGTCGCCCGCCCGGCGCGCGGACATCGCCGTCGCCAGCCGGTTCATGGCTTCGTTGGCGGCGCCATAGTCCGGCTGCCCATCGTTGCCGAGCACGCTGAACGCCGAAGTGAGGAGGTGATAATGGATTGGGTGGCCGGCCGGAACGTAGCGCCGCAGGGCGGCGTAGAGGTTGTGCAGCCCGAGCAGCTTGGTATCAATCGTCTGCTGCAGCTCACCGAGCTTCCGCTTGGGCAGCCGCTTGGAATACTGCACCCCGGCGCCATGCACGACCAGCTGCACCGGTCCAAGGCGCGCCACCACGCTCTTTATCAGCTCGGCGACCGCCGCCCGGTTTGTGACATCCACCGCGTGGTACTCCGCCAAGCCGGGGAGCGACTTTAGCTGGAGCAGGTTCAGGTGCGCCTCCCGCGCCGCCAGAATCGCCTGGTAGCGCTGTCTGGCCTCACCCAGCCGCGTGTGCGGCTGCGCCGCCTGCATCCGCGTCAGATAATCCACTTCGTAGGCGGCAAACTCTGCATCGCTCATCGCCAGAAGGTGCGGCGCGACCTGCTCTGGTGCAGAGCGCCCGAGCAGCACGACTCGGCAGCCGAACCGCTCGAGCAGCGCCTCGGCCAGCACCGCCGTGACCCCGCGCGCCCCGCCGGTCATGATGACGACGGAGTTTGGGCCCAGCACGGGCAAAGGGGCGGCCGCGGGCACCGCCTGCTCCGCCAGGCGGACTTCATAGCGGCGCCCGCGGCGAAAACAGACCTCGATGAGCGGACCGCTTCCGTGCGCAAGCTCGGTCGCGGCTTCGGCGAGCGCCGCGGCAAGCTCCGGCTGATCGGTCTGCACGATGTGGATGTCCGCCTGCGGCAGCTCGCGCGCAAGGGACTTCAGATAGCCGGAGAGGAGTC
Organism: uncultured Myxococcales bacterium; assembly: GCA_937879845.1. Classification (GTDB taxonomy): domain Bacteria; phylum Myxococcota_A; class Polyangia; order Palsa-1104; family JAEUJZ01; genus CALFML01. The sequence continues at coordinate 12,907 of CALFML010000516.1, read as the reverse complement.
CGGTCTGCGGGTCCAAAAGACCCGACGGCTTGACCCCGCCCACCATGAGCAGAGAGAGCGAAACCTTCCCCGCGCCGAGGTCGTCATAGGCGTATCGGCTCACCGCGAACAGCAGGCGCAAAAAGCTGCTATCCCAGCCGTGTTCCAGAAGATCGTCGTCTTTCGCATCGACCAGGAATTTTACGGCGACGATGGCATCAAACTCGAACGAGCGCAGGTTCTGCAGGGAGCGCTGGAGCGCCTCTTCGGTCGCCGTATCAATCTCTATCGGCTCAAACCTTGACGCAGGCGGTTTTATTGTTTGCGGCTCTTGTCCCTGGGGCTCGACCCGATCCGCTGGCGATGGGTCGCGGGGGCAGGCAACTCGGTAGTTGAGACCCGCCAAGACTTCTTGGCCCGCCTGCGCGAGCTGCCGGGGCTTGTCACAGACAAATAGGATGCGGCGGCTTTCCCTCCCTCCCGGATGCCGCTGGGCGGCCGCCGGGCGTTCGACTAATACCGGCGCATACCGACCTGGCTGCGGCGTGGACGGAACGCTCGCTGGAACGCTTGCCGGCTCGCCCGCCGCATCGCTCGCCGCATCGCTCGCCGCACCGCCCGCCGCATCGCCCGCCGCATCGCTCGCCCGGCGCGGGCTCGGCGGCCGCGGCTCGGCGAGCGGCTGGGTCACATCGCTGCTGTCGCAAGTCTGGGCGGACGATCGCGGCTCCGCGGCCGTGAGGCGCAGGGTCCGCGCGGGACTCGCACCGGAGCCGGGCCACAGTAAGACGGTCGCGGTGCCCGCTGCGGCCGCGGCATGGAGAGCGCGCGCCAGCTCCGCGGCGCCGGTCGCCCCGCGATAGTCGACGTTGGCTTGGGATACGTCCGTAGCGCTCGCACCAGGCTGCGGCGTCAGATCCAGCATGGCAATCGGACGCAGCCCGTACTGGGCCGCCGTCTCCGGCCGCGCCACCGCCAGCACGATGACGGCTTCCCCCACGGCTGCCGCCTTATCTTGGCGACCCTGCGCCGAGCGCGCCGCAGATGGGCCGCAAGCGGCATTCACCGCGCCCGCCAGCATGAACTCACTTTCCCCGCTGCCGAGGAGCTGCGCGGCCGTCTGCAGCGCTTGCCACAAGGAGTCCGCGGCGGCATCCACCACCAGATTCGGTCCGTTGAGATTGAAAAAGTTGGCGACCCGTCCGGAGGCGACGTTGGGCATCGCTCCGGAGAGCGTATAGGGACCGGTTGGATGGCTGCGCGCGCTGAGCTGCCGGCTCACCTCGGACAGGAGCAAAGGGAGCGGCGGTTCGCCCTCGTCTTCTCTCATTTGTGCGCTGTCCGCTGGCGGAAAGAGCCGCTCCAGCCGATCGTGAAAGACCCGCTCCATCGCAGCAATGCCGCGCGCGGTCTTGCCTTCCAGTCCCAGTACGATGCCGGTCTGCCCGGCCAGCTGCGGATCCGCCGCCAAAATCGGCCGCAGCGCATCCTGGGCCGCCAGCAGCGCCAGCCGCTGCGAGCCGTCCATGGCCGACAGCACGTCCGGCAGCATGCGCCGTCCCTGCGGCAGGCTGATGCTCTGGGTCGCAAAGCGCAGGCCGCCGCTGCTTTTTTTCGCCGGCGGCGCCGATTCCAAGAGCCCATCCGCAGCGGGAAAAAAGCAGCCGAGGCCGACGACCGAAAAGACTTTCGGCGTGCTGCTCGGCGCCGCCCGCAGCTGACGATGGAACGCCGGAACATAGGACTCGACGATCAGCTGCGCATTGGTGCCGCCGAAACCAAACCCATCGACCGCAGCGCGTAAGGGGAGTCCGTCCGCGCGGCGCGGCCATGGCTTTTGAGCGGTCGCAACGGTAAACGGCGAAGTGTCGGAGCAGAGCGCCGGGTTCGGCGTCTTGAAGTCATGCTGCGGCGGAATCACCTGCTCGGCGAAGCCTTTGCAGACCGCGATCACCGAAGCGATGCCCGCGGCCCAACCGGTATGGCCGATCAGCGATTTGAGGCTTCGCAGCTCGATGCCGCGCGCCCCGGCATAGACCTGGTTTAAGGACTTGAGCTCGGTCGCATCCCCGACCAGCGTCGCCGTGGCGTGCGCTTCGACGAGCTGCGTGGCGTGCGGCGAGATTCCGGCGGCCCGATAAGCGCGCTGCATCGCGAGGATCTGCCCCTTATGCTGCGGCGAGTTCACCGCCGGACTTTTGCCATCGCTGGAGAGCCCCACGCCGCGGATGACGCCAAACACCCGGTCGTCGGCCGCGATAGCGTCCGGCAAGCGCTTGAGAATCAGGACCGCCGCCCCGGTGCCAAACACGACCCCGTCCGCTCCCGCATCAAGGGCGTGGCTGCCGGTCGCGGAGAGTCCGCCAAACTGTGAAAACAGGCAGCTATTGCCCATCGTCACTTCATAGACCCCGCCCGCTATGGCGACATCGCAGGCGCGCTCCGCAAGACTACGCATCCCGAGCGCGACCGCATACAGGGAAGACGAGCAGGCCGTATCGATGACATGGCCGCTGACCGCAGCGCCCAGCAGGCGGCGAAACACCGCCGCATAGATCTCATGCTGGCGCGCCGGCGCGGCGTCCGCAGCGGCCAGCCCGAGCCGCGCTCTGGCCGCGGCGATCAAATCGGCGCGGCGGGCCGCGGAGAGATTGGCAACCGCCGCCGCAATATCGTCCATGCCAGCCATAAGCTGCGTCAGATCCTGCTTTATCGAGCCATCCGCGGTGGCGCCAAGGACGTAGCGAGTCCGCTCGGCGGCAATCGCCGCCGCGGGATCTTGCCGCGCGGCCAGCGCTTCGCTGAGCGCCACCCCAAGCAGCACCTCCGGCAGGCTCAAAGCCGACAGCTCAGAAGGGGCGTACGGCAGCCGTGACGTGACCGCCGGATCAAGAGCAGGCACGGCGCCGACCAGCAGAGAATACGTCTTATCCGGCTTTATATCGCCGGCGGCATGGAAGTCCTGCCGCAAGTCCGGATCGAGCTGCCCGAGATCGACGATGCCGCTCACGCCCGCAAGCAGGTTATGCCACAGCGCCGCGACGTTTTCCGCTCCCGGCAGGACGCAGCCCATGCCGACAATCGCCACCGGCTCGGCAAGCGGGGTCTCGCCCACGGCGCCGACCGACACCAGCATGGTCCTATCCAGATGAGCCGGCGAGTCGGCGGCCGGAAGCGCCGATTCGGAGTCCGATTTGCCAGACTGCGGCGGCTCGGCCCGGTCGGGGCGCTGGGAAATCTTCTTGGCAGCCTCCGCTTGGGCGATGACCGCGGCCATCGCCGCCGCCAGAGTGGAGCCCTTCCGGCCGCAGTGCAGCGCCGTCACCGCGTCCCGGCCCGCCAGCGAGTGGTTCACGATCCGGGACAGCATGCTCCCATAGCCGCACTGAATGAAGGTCCGGACGCCCTTATCGTACAGAGCTTGCAGCGCGTCATGAAACCGCAGCGGCCGAATCAGGTCGGTCGGCAGACGGGCCAGAATCGGCTCCACCCGCCGGTGGATCTGACCGTCGACCGGGGAGAACACCGGCGCCACGGTCGCTTCCTGCGCCGCGATGCCGGAAATTCCGACCGCGAATCGGCCGACCGCCGCCTCCAGCCAGGGGCTATGGAATGGATAGCGGCTGCCGAGCAGCGTCACCGCAACGCCCTGGGTCGGTAGCTCCTGCAGCAGCGCCGAAATCGCCGGCAGCGGTCCGGCGACGACGGTCTGCTTGGGATGGTTGACCACCGCCACGGCCGGACCAGGCCGCGGGAGCGATTCCAGATATGCGCGGGCGCGCCGCTCATCACAGGCCAGCGCCGCCATCGCACCGCTGCCGGCGCCAACGTTCTGCAGCGCCAAGATCCGCTGGCCGACGAGCGTAAGCCCCGACTCGAGGTCCAGGGCGCCGGCAGCGGCCAGCGCGCTGATCTCACCGAAGCTGTGTCCGGCTACAAGCTCGAAGGTCAGCCCGCGCTCGCGCAAAAGCTGTGCGGTAAGTACGCCGAGCAGGAAGATTCCATACTGGTCCAGATCAGGAAACTCGGCGAGCAGCTGATCGTGCTCGGCAGCCGAATCGGCGAGTACGAGCGGGAGGAAGCGCCGGCCGACCTGGGCCTGGGAAATGGCGTCCGCCATCGCGAAGGCCGGCCGCGTCGATGGGAATGCGTGGTAGAGCTCACGCAGGGTCGTAAAGTCATACGAGCCCTGCCCGGGCAGAAGGAGCACAGTCTTTCTGTCCTCGGATCTGGGCGGGGCCGCGGGCGAGAGAAGGATCTGCTCTCCCGTACCTTCCAAGAAGCGGCCGTGCAGATCCCGCGCGCCGGCGCCCGCCCGCGCCAGCGCCACGACTTCGGGCGTAAAAATCCGGTCGAGCGCTCGTCCCCCTTTATGCGCCAGCTCTTGGAACAACGGCCCGGTCAGCGGCTCATCGATGTGGCCCTGGTATTGGGTCATGGAGCGCGGAACCGGAACCGGCTCCCGGCTATCCCGCGCGATGCAGAGCAGCCGCTGGTATCCCACGGCTATCGGAATGCCGTTCTCGCTGACCGCGCGGATGCACAGCTGCAGCGATGAATGCGCCATCTCTCCGACGGTAAGAAACAAAAGCAGACGATCGCCGAGCCGCAGCGGAGCGAGGTTGCGGCTGTACCCTTCATACGTCAAGATGACGACGTTCTGAAGATCCTCCCGCCACAGGTCGTTGCCTTGGGGACCGGGCGAAAAATAAAGCGCCTCCCGTACGGCGCACTGAAAACGGAAATTGGTCAGATAATGATGTGACTCATAAGCCATCGTGTCTTCAAAGTGAATCTGATAAGGAATCGTGAAGTAGGCCATGATTCTCCTTGAACGTTCCACTCCCAGTCCTTCACTGACTCCTGCGCATGAAGACCCCGTGAGAGCATAATGCGGCGCCCTGGCAGCCCCTCCATCATAGTGGGTTCGCTAAAGCGGCGCTATAGCAGGGATTCCATCGCTGCCGCCGGCCGCGGTATATGTGGCAGGCGGACCCACAGCCACGCCGCAGAGCCAATACTCCGTCGCTAGAACTTTGCAACCCGTCCCAAGGTGGCATGTGATACGATCGCTGACAGGTATGCAGTGCTTAAAAGGCGCGGCCCTGGACGGTGGGGATCCTAGATGACCCTTCGGCCCGGCTCTTTGTTTGCGAATCGGTTCGATATTGATCGCATGATTACGCGCGGGGGGATGGGAGTCATCTACCGGGCCGACGATCGCTACACCGGCCAGCGCGTGGCATTGAAGCTGCTGCTCCATTCCGAAGATCCGGGAACCGCCGCAACAGAGCGCTTCATCCGCGAGGCCCAGTTACTCGCCCAGCTGCACCATCCGAGCATCGTCGGCTACGTCGCGCACGGCCACACTCCCGAAGGCCAGCTGTTCCTCGCCACCGACTGGCTCGACGGCGAAGACCTGGCCAGCCGCCTGGTCACCTTGGGGGTGACGTTGGGCGAAAGCTTCGTCTGCATGCGCGCGGCGGCCGCCGGCCTGCAAGCCGCCCATGAGCGGGGCATCGTCCACCGCGATGTGAAGCCCGGCAACTTGTTTCTCCGCGATGGCAAAGTGGAGCGGACCACCATCTTGGATTTCGGCATCGCCCGGCCGGAGCTGATGGCGCAGGTCCTGACGGCGACGGGCTGCGCCATTGGCACGCCGACGTACATGGCGCCCGAGCAAGCCCGCGGCGAACGTCAGATTGGTCCCCCGGCCGATATCTTTTCGCTCGGCTGCGTCTGGTTCCAGTGTCTGACCGGACGCCCGCCCTTTACCGCCGACTCGCCGATGGCGGTCTTGAGCCGGATTCTCAACGAAGAAGCGCCTTCGGTGCTGTCCATCTGTCCCGATCTGCCCCCCGCAATCGATACTCTGATAAAGCAGATGCTGGACAAGGATCCGCAAAAGCGTCCGCAACATGGCGGCGCTTTGCGGGACGCCTTGGATGCCATCGAGCAGCAGGTCTTGGAACACAGCCAGCCGGCGGTGGCGGGCGACTCTGCCCTGTCGATAAGCGGCGAAGGGCAGCTTCTGTGCGTGATTGTCGGAATCACGGCGCAACGAACCCTGGAAGATGTCCCAACGCTCAATGACATGGCGGCGGCAGAGGAGATGCCGACCATGCCCATTTCCCTCACGATGTTCCCCATCGAGCCCAAGGAGGACCCGGTCCGGACGGCGGTCTCCGACATCGCGCGCGCGCACGGGGGGCATGTGAAGTGGATGAATGACGGCTCGCTCGTGGTCACGCTGGCCGGACTCAAGCCGGTCACCGACCTTGTGCAAGCCGGAGCGCGCTGCGCACTGGCGATTGCCAAGGTCTGGCAGGCGGCGCAGGTCTCACTGGCGACCGGACGCGGCGCGCTTACGCACGAAGCGCCGAGCGGTGAGGTCATCGCGCGCGCGTTCATGCTGGCCCGCCGCATCCCATCCGGCCACACCCAGGGCAGCGATACCCTGCTCAACGGCAAGGCGGCGTCCGCGCCGGCCATATTCATAGACGACGCGAGCACCGGTCTGCTCGACGGCCGCTACCAGCTGGATCGCAAAGAGCATGGGGCGATCCTGGTCACCGGGGAGTTTAACCCCGACGAAGGACGCCGGCTGCTCGGCAAACCCACTCCTTGCGTCGGCCGCGATCAGGAGCTGAACTTACTGGCGACGCTGTTCACCTCCTGCATGGAGAACTCCGAAGCCCACTGCGTGCTGATTACGGCGCCAGAGGGCATGGGGAAATCGCGGCTCAAGCACGAATTCCTACGGCGCTTGCAAGCGCGCGCGCAGACGCCGCTGGTGATTGCCGCGCGCGGCGATATGCAGAATCCGGGGATTCCTTACTTGCTGCTCGGACAAGCGCTGCGGCGCCTGAGCCAGCTGCAGGAGGGCATGCCCGCAGCAGAGCAATATGCGCGCCTGACGACGCAGCTCGGCGAGTGCGTTGACGCCGAACAGCGAAGGTTCGTCTGCGAGTTTGTGGGGGAGCTGTGCGGCATCCATTTCCCCGATGCCGACAGCCCGCAGCTGCAAGCGGCGCGCAATGATCCGCGGCTGATGCGCGATCAGATCGCCCGCGCCTTCGGACTCCTCTTGGAAGCGGAGTGCCGGCGGCGGCCGGTGGTCGTGGTGGTGGATGATCTGCACTGGGGCGACACGCAGAGCATCCAGCTCCTTGATGCCGCGCTGCGCGATCTGCGCGACCAGCCGCTTCTGGTCCTTGCCTTCGGACGGCCTGCCGTCAGCGAGCGCTTCCCCAACATCTGGAAAAACCACAAGCTGCAAGAGCTTCAGCTAAAGCCGCTGACCAAGCGCGCCTGTCAGCGCCTGATGGAGCACGTCATCGGCAAGAGCATCGAGCCCACCGCCGCGGCTCGGCTGATCGAGCAGTCGTCCGGCAACGCGCTGTTTCTGGAAGAGCTTATCCGCATGGTCGGGGAAGGCCGGATCGGCGTAATTCCCGATTCGGTCCTGGCGATGGTGCAGCTTAGAATCTTCGAGCTGCCGCTGCGCCTGCGGCGGGTGCTCTTGGCCGCCAGCGTCTTTGGCACCGAGTTCTGGAGCGGCAGCGCCGCCATGCTGGTGTCCGGGGGACGCGATGTCGTCGACTTGGAAGTCGAGCTGAGCGAGCTGGAATACGCCGAGTTCATCGACCGCCAACCGGCCAGCCGCTACGCCGGTGAGGTGGAGTACTGCCTGCGCAACCCGGTCGTCCGCGATGCCGCCTATGGGCTGTTGACGGATGAAGAACGCAAGACCGCCCACCGCCTGGCCGCCAGCTGGCTGAAGCAAGTCGGCGAGTCGGACGCGATGACGCTGGCGCTGCATTATGAGCTGGGCGGCGTGCCGGATGCGGCGGTCGCCTGCTATGTGCAAGCGGCCGACCTGGCGCTGGAACGGGCGGCGCTGGAGGATGCCATCCGCATCGCCCAGCGCGGCCAGGCCTGCGGCGCCGCGGGTCCGGCGTGCGGCGAGCTTTTGGCGATAGAGTCGCTCGCCAACGCCTGGCTCTGGCGCGTCCTTGAGGCCTTGCGCCTCATGCTAAAGGCTCTGGAGCTCCTGCCGCCCGGCTCGCAGTACACGTGCCTCCTGCATGGATTTCTGGTCTGCGGCGCCCTATTGCTCGGACGGCCGGAGGAGGCGCGGACATACAACCGGCGCCTGCTTGACATAGAGCCCTCGCCCGCCGAGCGCAATAGCTACGTCCGCGGCGCCGCCCTGGCGCTGGCGGTGGCGGTTACCTACGGCGCCCGCGATCTGTCAAATGATCTCCTGGCCCGCATCAAGCAGATAAAGCAGCAGACCGCGGACCTGGACAGCAACATCGCCGCCGCGGTCTGCCACGGCTGGAGTGATCATATTCGCACGTTCCAGGCCGATCCCTGGCAGGTGCGGCAGCTGGCGCGCGAAGCGGCGGCGGGACACAAGGCGGCGGGGGATCGATCGTTTTATCTCTCGGCGCTTATCCGCTGCGGCCAGAGCACCGTGGAGCTGGGCGAGATCGAGCCCGGCATCCAGCTGCTGCGCGACGCCGTAGTCCAAGCCGAGCAGAATCACGATCAGTTCTTTCATAGCCAAGCGCTGCTCCACCTTGCCGCCGCCCTGGCCGGGCTGACGAGCGCCGCGGCGTGGCAGGAGGCGGAGGTCATTGCGCGCCTCATCCTGACCACGCCGGACATAAGTCCCGGCTACCAGGGCTGGGCGCATGGACTCCTGGCTCAGTGCGCCCTTTGGCGGGACGACTTTGCGCAAGTGGAATCCGAAGCCGAGATCGCCCTCTCCCTATGCAAGTCGCTGCCGCTGCGGCGCCTGTGGCTAAAGACCCTGCTTACGCGCTGCCGAATCGGACAGCAGCGGGCATCGCATTCCCAGGCCCAGGAAATCTTGCAAGAGATCGATCGCTTAGGCGGCGCCGGCTATATCGAAGTCACCGCCCGCCTGACTGCCACCAACGTTCTTTTTGCCGTCGGCGCGATGGATCAGGCCAGAGCGGAACTGGCGGCCACGATGCAGCAGATTCGCAGCCGCGCCGACAAGATTCCCGACCTCGGCTGCCGCGCGAGCTATCTGGAAAGCGTCGCCGAAAATGCCGCCGCATGCCAGCTTGCCGCACGCTGGCAGCTCGATGCCGCGGCGCGTTAAGGGAAGCGATGCCGCTACCCGCTGGCTCCGTGATTGCAGACCGCTTCGCGATCGAAAAAGTGGCCGGCAGCGGTGGCATGGGGACCGTATACCGCGCCGTCGATCAGAATACCGGTCGACCGGTCGCGCTCAAGCTCCTTCACCGCGAAGCTTCGGCGGCGCGCAGTACGGAGCGGTTCGCGCGGGAGGCGGAGCTACTCGCCCAGATCGACCATCCGAATATCGTGGCCTATGTCGCGCACGGCGAGACCGCGGACGGACTGCGCTATCTGGCAATGCAGTGGCTCGCCGGCCAGGATCTAGCCGAGCGACTGGCCGGCGGCCGACTGACCCTGCGCGACAGCGTAGCTTGCCTGACCGCCGTAGCCGATGCCCTTGGGACCCTGCACGGTCGGGGCATCGTCCACCGCGACGCTAGCAGAAAAAACACGATTTGTCTCCACAACAGTGGAATCCCCGCACAGCAGCGGAGACAATATCATACTCGCATACACTTCCTCTATTTCTCCCTAGGCGGCCCACAAGCTCAAGCGCGGAGGTCAGTGATACGCGCATCAAGTTAAGTTGCTGATGGCATCCTAAGGCTGCGCTCAGTGCGTCATTTTGGGTAGCTGCTTCTGGAAGATAAACACGCCTCTGGGACGAGTTTCAGAGCTGCTGAAGGGGAACAGCCCTACTTGCTCCCATCCGAAGCTGCGCAGGCAGCGAGTTATGCTAATAGGGTCATAGCGTCGAACCGAGAGCATGCAGAACTCCTTGGTTCGCTTGCCGAGAAGGCTCACGGTTGCGATAAACTGGAGTCCGTAGCTACCGGCAAGCGGACGATTGGTATCGAGCCGGAAGGAAAAACTGACGCCTTGCGCATCTTGACAATAGCGATGGATGGGGCCCCCCAGCCATCGCTGATGTCCATCGGGCACAGGCTTACCAAGAGCAGGATCCTTTCGCTGAATCTCAGCGGGATCGCTGGAAGTAGTAAAAGCATAGTCCGTATCGAACAAAAGAAGATCCCCAGGTGCGGCACCTGAAAACGCGCTTTGAAAAAACTGCGGCTCGTGGTCGATGTTGCCGATAGTGTTCCCTAGCAGCACGTACACTCTACGGCGATGGGAACGTGCGGGCGTGTAATGAAGCTGCGTATACCTCGGCAGGTGGTGAAAGTTCCCCTGGATGCCGCAGACGAAGATCCCTGGATCATCGTTGAAGGTATCGACGGCATGTTTGAATGCTCGGCTCAGGAGCGGCTGGCTAACATCAAGGAGATAGAAGCGCAGATTGGGCCGCTCGCAGTCGCGGTATATCTGCTGGACGAGACGAACTTCACTTCTGCCATCACCTGGACCAAGTGCAATCACATCCAGGCCCGCGCTGCCGACAACCTCACGTAGCCTCTTGACGACTGCTGTATAGGGGAGACTTTCGCCAATCGCAGCGACATAGGTCGGTGAGTTGGCAAGCTGAGCCCAATCAAGAGCGCTCTTATGGTCTAGGTAGGCGTAAGTCTGTTCGATATTCCCACCGCTGCCATTCATCTGCTGAGCGAGGTCTGACATCATGGACATCGAATCAAAGCCTGGTGATATATACCAGTTTGGCGCGAGTTGATGGCTGTATTCCTTAACGGCAGGCAGGGTTGTTACTTCGGCGGGAACCAGCTTTAGTTCAGGCACGGAGCACAGACCAAGCAACGAGCTGCGCGTGGGCATGTTGCCTCCCTGTTCCAGCTTGCGGATCAAGCTCAGCGACAGCCCCGAATAGTCTGCTAGCTGGGCCTGTGTCAGTCCCCCCTCTTCGCGATGCTGGCGCAGCACATCGCCAAACCGGCGTGCAGCCGCTTCTCGTTCAGGAGCAAAGTGGACGTGCAGGAGCTGCAGAACTTGACGCTGAAGCAACATAAGCTCTTCGTGGGCTTTGCGCTTCTCGGGATCTTTTCCTGGAGAGAGGCCGGCAAGAGCGTGCAGCCCTTGGCGAAGGTGGAATAGGGCAGCCTGATAGGGCGATGGCTCCATCGTCTCATCCGAAATGACAGAGGGGAACTCGGACGAGGTATCGGCGTTTGGCTGCATGGTCATGGCTCCAAGAAATCAAGGCGGGCTTAGCAGTGACAAATCATTTGTCACTTGTATAGCCTCGCCTTTGACCACGGAACTCCTGAGACTGCAAGCGCAAAACAGGGGTAAACCGCGCAGAGACCTCTTACCTGTGCGTAACCCCTCCTCACGTCATTTCGTCAGGAGGCTCCATGTCTGCCGCTCGTCAGCCTTTATCTGTTGCCACTCGTCAGCCGCTTGCTGCCATTGCGCGGCCGAATCGCCGATTTAGCCAAGATCCGCATCATCCTCCCGGCTTGTACGTAGTGTGCCTGGCAATGCTCTGCGAGCGCTGGGCTGCGTATATTCTGGCTTCCTCTGTGGTGTTCATGCTCTGCGACCGTTACGGGTATGCTCGCGCGGACGCGCTCCGCATCGCTGGCCTCTTCAACGCGGCAAGCTACTTCGGAACACTACTGGGTGGACTCGCCGCTGATCGTGTCTTTGGTGCAGATCGAGCTCTGCGCATCAGTACAGTTCTGCTTGCGCTGGGGTATGCGATATTGACCCTTTCAGGGTCGGCGGCGTTTTGGGTATCGACTGGCGTGTTGGTGCTGGGAAACTCCCTGTTCAAGCCAAGTACTCAGACTGCGATTGCTGGGCTGTATGGACCTTCAGATCCGCGGATCGATGCCGCTCAGGTCATATTCTACTTGGCGGTCAACTCAGGTGCAGCGCTCGGCGCACTGATAGCAGGGCTGGTCGTGCGTGGTGGCAGCTGGAGTGTGTCTTACGCGCTTGCTGCTGCTATCACGCTGGGGGCTCGGCTCATTCTTTGGGTTGGTCGTGATGCTTTGCGATCGCGCGCTGCGGTCCTACACTCCACAAGTTCCGACACATCCACCTCGCGCATTATGCCGGCCAGGCAGCGATTTAGGATCATCGGAGCGCTGACGCTGGCCATGTTGATCTACACTGTCTGCTTTGCCCAGGCAGAGGGCTCGTTGCTCCTATGGGCGCAGGACAAGACAGACCGCGTCATCTTTGGATTCGAGATTCCTGCTGCCTGGTTCGCCGGCTTGCCCGCCGTTTTGGTGTTGATGCTGGCGCCAATTCAACTTGCGCTGCTCTCTCGACTCCAGCAGCGTATCGGCACGCAGCGTCTTATCGCGTGGGGCCTGCTCGCAGTTGCTCTTGCCTACATCACGTTTAGCCCTGCCGTCTTTGGGAGCGATACGCGGCGTGCCAGCATGGGATGGCTGGTCGGCTGCTTGATGTTGATTGTCGTCGGGGAACTATTGATTGGACCGCTCGGACTGTCGCTGCTCTTGCGCTTGACGCCCCGGCGCTGCATCGGCGTGGTGGTTGGAGTCTGGTACGTTGCTAATTCTCTGGGCTTCTGGCTCGCGGGGGAGATCGGGGCGCTATGGGTGCGGTGGTCCTCCATAGGGGTGTTGGCGCTGTTGATTGCGCTGCCGCTCTGTGGTGCATGCGTGCTCTGGAAGGCTGCTCCGCGCGCTGATTGACGCGCGCTGACCAGCACTCAGGGTAACGCGACGCCAACCCAGTGAATCCTCCGGGAATAGCCTGGGCCAATCAGACAATTGGTCAGACATTTCGCCGCACATACTCACACGGGGCGAAAGCTGGCCCAAGGGAAGGGGCGCGGTGGCCCGCTCAGCGGCAAGTGCGCCCAGCCGGTCCATGGCCATACCGCCCAGCCCAACCGATCGACTGCTCGCCCGTGGGATTCTTTCAGGAG
>CALFML010000515.1 GCA_937879845.1 uncultured Myxococcales bacterium | reverse complement strand
CCCATGAGGGCCAGCATCAGGATGCCCATCCCGGCCCCGAAGTAGCCGCCGTAGATGCAGATGACAAACTGCAGCGCCACGCCCGCGGCGGCCGGCAGCTTGCGCTGGCTGCCCAGGGCCCAGCGCTTGAGCTGGGGCTGCACCGCCAACAGCACGGTCGCCAAGAGCACCAGCGCCGGCACCGCGTACTTGAACACGCGCTCGCCGCCGGAGACAAGGAGATAGACGCCGACCGCGGAGCCCAGGGCCGTGGGCAATAGCAACAAGCGCAGGTGCCGCCGGGTGCGCCGCAGCTGCGGCCAGAAACCGACCGCGCTGCCGAGCCCCCCGACCCACAGCGCCGCGGAGTTTGTCGCATTGGCGCTGAGCTCCGGGACGCCGAGCGCCACCAGCACCGGAAACGTGATCAGCGAGCCGCCGCCCGCCACGGCGTTTATCGCCGAGGCGACAAGCCCCGCGAGGAACATCGCCGCAAGCACTCCCATCCCGCTGCCCCCAAGTCCAGCTAGCATGAACAACGCCTCCGCCGCTTATCGACTCTGCATCGCCTGGACGGCAGCGGCGCTCCGTCAGCGTCCCTGGCGCAGCACCCGGCGCAGCACCTTGCCGCGGTCGGAGCGCGGCAGCGCCGATACGAACTCGACGCGGCTCGGGGCCTTGAAGTGGGCCAGGCGGGCGCGAACGTGTTCGATGAGGGCGGCCTCCAGCTCCTCATTTTCTTCGAAGTTGCTCTTGAGCACCACAAAGGCCAGGCCGCGCAAGAGGCCGTTGTCATTTTCCTCGCCGACGATCGCGACTTCCAGAACCGCCGGGTGCTGCAACAGGACATCCTCGACCTCCAGCGGGGAGACGAAGATGCCGCCGATCTTGAGCAGGTCGTCGGCGCGGCCGTCGTAGTAGAAAAAGCCGTCGGCGTCGCGGTGGAACAGATCGCCGGAGACGACCCAGTCGCCGCGCAAGGTGCGCTTGCTCTGCTCGTGCGCCTGCCAGTAGCACAGCGCCGCCGAGTCGCCCTGGACCCAGAGGGTGCCGATTTCGCCGGGGAGCGCGTCCTCGCCGTCGGGGCGCACGACGCGCGCCTGGTAGCCGGGCACGAGCCGTCCGAGCGAACCCGGACGCACCTCGCCGAGCCGGTTGGAAATATAGATATGGAACAGCTCCGCCGAGCCGATGCCATCGAGGATTTCCACCTCGTACGCGCGGACGAAGCGCTGGTAGAGCTCGCGCGGCAGTGCCTCGCCGGCCGAGGTCACCACCCGCAGCGGCCGCAGATCCGCCCCAGGGTTGGCATCGAGCATGCGGCTGATCGAGGTCGGCACCGAAGCCAGCACCGTCACCTGATGGCGGGCGATGAGCTCCATCAGCACCTCCGGGGTGGGGCGCTCGCGGAACAGCACCGCGGTCGCGCCGACGGCAAACGGGAACATGAGGTTGGTGCCGGTGCCGTAGCCGAAGTAGAGCTTGGGCACCGCCAGGGTGATGTCGGTCGGGGCGATGCGCAGCACCTGCTTGGCGTAGCCCTCGGCGCTGTAGGGGAAATCGTGGTGGAAGTGGACCGCCGCTTTGGGCTTCCCGGTCGAGCCGCTGGTAAAAAGCCAAACCGCGGGATCGTCCTTGCTGGTCGGGTAGCTCGCCCGGCGCGGGCTGCCCATGGCTTCATCCCAGCGCATGATGCGGACCCCGGGCAGCTCCGGGGGCTTGGTCGCCCCTTCGCCGACCACGATGATGAGCCGCAGGCAGTCGCACTCCGGCAGGAGATCGGCGACGCGGTCAAGGAGATCGGCATCGGCGATGAAGGCGCGGCAGCGGGTGTAGCGCAGGTAGTGCGCGTAGTCGGCGGCCGGCAGCTCGGGGTTGCACATCGCGACCACGGCGCCGGCTTTCAGGATGCCGAAGAACGACACCGCGAACTCGGCGCAGTCGAACAGGCCGATCAGGCAGCGATCTTCCGGGCGGACCCAGGCATCCCATAGCGCGCCGCAGAGGTGCTCGGCCGACTCGTGGATCTGCTCGTAGGTGTAGGTGCCGCGGTCATCGATGATCGCCGGGTGCTCCCCTCGCCCATCGCGCAGGCGCTGGTCGAGGAAGTAGTCGGCCATGTTGAAGGTATCGGGGAAGCTGGGGACGGGCTGCTCCAAAAGGACGCTGACCGCAGCCGCGGCCGCGGGAACGGTATGGCTCATGGCGCGAGCATACCCTACTCTGCCGACCATGCGTCTAGGCAGCGTCGCAGTGATTTGACAGAATTGAGTTATGGAACCGGCGCGCCCGGCGCATTCGCTCAACCTGGTGCGTGCTGCGCGCCCGGGTGAACCGGTGCGCCCAGGCCGATCTTGCGCGGGCGCGGAGCGCGCAGAGCGCGAGCGCTCGGCAGCGTCGCTGACTCCGGGGGGGCCGCAGGGGCGGGAGCAGCGGCCATCGGCCGGCGCCGGGGGGGTCGCGGCTCGGCGGCAGCCAAGGGGGCTGTGGCCGCTCGGTCTGGCGATCGGCGCGGGTCTTCTCACCGGGGAGCCGCGCGAGCCGGCCGCAGATTACGTGTACCTGGGCCGGGCGGTGACGGCGAGTCAGCGGGCGCGGCAGCTGCGCAGCGTCGGCGCGCCGCCGGCTCAGTGGACGCGCGATACCTTCGATGACTCGGCGTGGGCGGCGGTTCCGGTGGCGACGCAGCCGCCCTTGCCTCTGCCCTCGTGGGCGGCAAGCGCTGGGGCCCTGTGGCAAACTCCGGCGCCGCCCAGCGCCGCCCCGACCCCGCCGGCTGAACCGGTGCTGATCTTCGCCGATGATATCGCCCCTTCGGCCGCGCCGCCGCCCGCCGCGCCGCCCACCGAGTCGGCGCCGAAGCCAGCCCCGCCGCCGCCGGCATCGGCCAAGCCGCTGCCCAAGCCGGAGTCCGGCGCCGCGACCCCGCCGCCGCCCCCGCCGCTGTCACCTGGCTTCGCGACCCTGGGCGCGTTCATCGTCGGCGCCGCCGCGGCCGCCGTGGCGCCGCTGGGTCCGGCGCTGGTGGCGGTCGGGGTGCCGGTAAACGGCGGTGGTCCGGGCATGGCCCCCGATGCGCCGATCTTCCCGTCCTGCAGCGGCGCGCTCTACACCCGCCGGCACTTCGATCTCGGGGCCGAAGCGAAACAGCTCTCCGGGCTGACGCTGCGGATCAAATACACCGACTCTTTCGCGGCCTATCTCAACGGCGTCGAAGTCGCCCGCCGGCGCCTCGTCGACGCCGCCCAGACCGTCGCCACCACGCTCGCCCAAGATCGCGGACCGGTGGAGCCGGAGAGCTTCTACCTTCAGATCGCCCCCGGCCAGCTGCGCGAGCGCGACAACCTCCTGGCCGTCGAAGTCCACGCCAAGTCGGTCGATCGCTGCGCCAAGGCCGACCTCGAGCTTTTGGGCACCACCGGTCCACGGGTGGTGCGCGGCCCCTACATCGAACGTCTTGCCGACGGCGCGCTCGATCTGACGCTGGAGACCGACCAGCCGGCGATGGTCGAGCTGCGCTACGGCAAAGGCGATGTCCGCAGCGAGCGCGACCGCCGGCTCGCCATGTCCACGCTGCCGCAGACTAGCCATCGCGGCCGCATCACCGGGCTGCGTCCGGGCCGGGTCTACCACTACCAAGCCGCCCTCATCGGCCCGGGCGAGGCGCGCAGCGAGCTACCCCTTCAGGTGGTGCACACCCCGCCGCCGCCCGGACGGCCGCTGCGGGTCGTGCTGTACGGCGACTCGCGCTCCGGCCACGCGATCCATGCGCAGCTCGTGCAGGCGATCCTCGATGAAGATCCGGACTTTGTCCTGAACACCGGCGATCTCGTCGAGCGGGGGACCGAAGAAGGCGACTGGGATCGGTTTTTTTCCGTGGCAGGGCCGCTCATCGCCCGCGTGCCGGTATATCTGGCCGCCGGCAACCACGAGTACGCGCGCCGCCGCCAGGGAGCGCTGCGGCTGTTCTCGCTGTTTTCGACCATGTTTCCGGTGCAGGCTCCGGTTCGGACGCCGCCGCTGCCGTCGCCGCGCGCCAGCCTCCGACCGGCGCCGGCCGCACCGGTTTTTGCGCCGCACCTTTTGGCCGAGACCGCGGTCACGGAGCCGCTGCCGGCGCTCGTGCCCGAGGTGCCAAGCCCGCTGCCGGCGGCGCCGCCCAAAGAGCCGACGCTGCCCGGAGAGCCGGGCGAAGGGCTGCGCGGCTTCTACAGCTTGGACGTCTCCGGCGTGCACCTTGTGTCCATCGACAGCAACCAGATCCACCGCCGCGAGCAGCTGCACTGGCTGGCCACCGACCTGCAGGCGGCCCAGGAGCGGCGGGTTCGCGCCACCCTGGCGTGGATGCACGACGGGCCGTTCTCGATGGGCTACCACGGCGGCAACGCGACGGCGGCGCGCGAGCTGGTGCCGCTTTTGGAGCGTTACCATGTGAGCCTGCTGGTCTCCGGCCACGACCACGACTACGAGCGCGGCCGCCGCGGCACCCTCAACTACGTCGTCACGGGCGGCGGCGGTGCCGAGCTGCGGCCGCTGCGCTGCGGCATCCCGGGCAAGCGCCGCTGCAAGAACCCGCCGCTCGCCTTTTTCAACGAGCACCACTATGTGCGGCTCGATGTGCTGCCCGGCGCGCTCCAGCTGTGTCCGCGCCGCCTGGACGGCTCGCCGCTGGAAGAATGTCTGACGCTGCGGCTGCCGCCCCACTAAACACTAAAACCAAGTGATGCTCTCGGGCTGCGCCGCGGGTCCCGTCGCCTGCGGCACCCCGTCGCTCTCGCGCCGGGGGCCCCGCCTCCGGCGCCACCCGCTCTGGGGCAGTATGCGACCATAGATTCGTCTAGTCGCTCTGCGACGGAAAAGCGCGGCGGCGGTTTTTCTGCGTAATTATAGATGCTCGTAGATCGACAGGAGCTGGCGGCGCTCGCGCTCCCAGACTAGCTCAGTGGCGGCGTAGGCGTAGGCGGTGTTCTGCATGCGGCGCAGCCGCTTGCGATCAAGGGCCAGCTGGCGCAGGCAGTCGGCCAGCCGTTCGTCGTCGCCAGCGGGGTAGAACACGCCGGCGCCGGGGGCCACGGCCAGCCGGTTGCCGATCAGATCCGTCGCACATACCGCCAGGCCCGCGGTCTGGTACTCATAGATCTTGCTTGAGGTCGTAAAGCGATAGCTCTGACAAAGCGGCGGATGCACCGCGAGGCCCAGATCCGCCGCATCGTTCACCGCGGCTTGAACCAGCGCCGTGGCTCCGGGAACCGGCGGGCATAGGCGCACCGCATCGGTCAGCGCCAGCTCTGCCAGGCGCGCGCGCAGCGCCCGCTCGGCGGAAAGGGTCAGCCCGCCGCGCATGGTGAGCCGGGCGGCGATCGGCGCGCTGCCGGTCCGCAGCCGGGCGAGCGCCCGCAGGATGTCATCGGTCCCGTGCTGATCCAGCCCCACGTGCGCCCCCTGATACAGCAGATGCAGCGAGCCGCTTTCGCCGAGCGGCCGCTCTTCCGGCGAAGGGGCCTTGGCGCCGGCCGGAAGGTTGCGCACGACCACCGGCAGCGGCACGCTGTAGCGGCGCTGCAGATCCTCGGCAATCAGGCTGTTGACGGTCAGCACGGCGGCGGCGCCGCGAATGTAGTGGCGCTCCGCCACCTCGCGCGCCCGGCGCTCATGACGGCTCAGGTCGGGATCTTCGTCGATGTACAGCTCATGCGCATCGTAGACATAGGGCAGGCGCGGCCGTCCCAGGACGCGCGCCGCCCAGGCGGCGGCCGGCAAGGTGCTGAGGTCGTTGCTGTGCACGACGTCGCAGCCCTTTTGCACCGCGGCCAAAAATAACTCCGGCCCCGAGGCCGCCACCGCCAGCCCCGCCAGCCCCGGAACCTGCCGCAGCGCGGACTCCGGCAGCACGCTGCACAGCTGCAGCGCCGCGCGCCGCCGCAGCGCCGAGCTCACCCAGAACAGTCCGGAGGCCAGCCCGCCGCGCCGCCGCTCCAGCCGCCGCACCGCGAACCCGAGCCCGGCGGGCGGCGGCTCATCGCGATCCTGCGGCCCGATGACGCCGATGACCGCCACATCGTGCCCAGCCGCCGCCAGCGTTTGGGCGTGACGAATGACACGGCCGTCAAAGGTGACCGGGTTGGCCACCAGCATCACGATGCGCACGCCCACAACATAGCATCGTTTAAAAAGGTCTCTGCCCGCCCGACCGGTCTTGGCACGGCGGCACCAATCGTTCTCATCGCGCCGGCCGTGCCGCTTTTGCCGCCGCCGCGCAGTTTGCCGCCGGGTTTTGCGGGGGCCCTGACTTGCCGCGCGATGAAACCCGGCTGAAAATCACCGCCAACGAGGTGCTTGCCGATGGTGACCGACAATTCCCAGCGCTGCGGCCCTGACTTCGAATCGATTTTTGCCGAGCCCGGGCAAACGCCGGGGCGCGGGCCGGCGACCCACACCGCGGAGGCACCGGGGCGCGTCAACCTGATCGGCGAGCATACCGACTACAACGATGGCTTTGTGCTGCCGACGGTGATTCCGCAGAAGACGCAGGTCTTCATGCGGGCCCGCAGCGATCGCCGCGTGCGCCTCTATAGCTCTACGCTCAACCGGGACAAGGCGCCGCTTTCGTATGCCCTTGGGGAGGAACGGCGCAGCGGCGGCTGGATCGATTACGTGCAGGGGGTCACGCAGGCGCTCGCGCAGGCCGGGTATGGGGAGCGGCTGCGCGGATTTGATCTGGCGGTGGTGTCGACGATTCCGGCGGGCAGCGGTCTGTCGTCGAGCGCGGCGCTGGAGGTGAGCGTGCTGCGGGCGCTGCGCAGCCTGTTTGCGCTGCCGCTTACGGCGGTCGCGCTGGCGGAGCTCGGGCAGCGGGCGGAGAACCAGCTGGTCGGGACGCCGTGCGGGATCATGGATCAGCTGGCGGTCAGCCTGTGCCCGGAAGGCGCGGCGCTGTTCATCGATACCCGGACGCGGCAGATGCGGCCGGTGGCGCTGCCGCGGGAGCTTGCGCTGATCGTGATCCACTCAGGCGTGACGCATCGGCTGGCGGACACGCAGAGCGGCAACGACTATAAGACGCGGCGGGCGGAGTGCGAACAAGCGGCGCGGCAGCTGGGGGTGGAGGCGCTGCGCGATGTGCCGGACAGCGAACCGACGCGGCAGCGCCTGAGCGCTCTTCCCGAGCCGCTGGGTCGCCGCGCCCGCCATGTCATCACGGAAAACACGCGCGTACAGCAGGCGGTGGCAGCGCTGGAAGCCGGCGACGTGCGGGCGCTGGGAGCGATCCTGCAGGACGGCCACCGCTCGCTGCGCGATGACTTTGCGGTGTCGATTCCGGAGCTCGATCTGCTGGTGGAGCTGGGGAACCGGGACCCGGATGTGCTGGGAGCGCGGCTTACCGGCGGCGGCTTCGGCGGCTCCGTGGTGATGCTGGGGCAAAAGAGCACGGCGCGGGCGGCGGCGGCGCGCATCTGTGTCGCCTATGCGGCGCAGACCGGGCAGGCTCCGGTGATCCTGCTGCCGCAGCCGGAGTCCGCAGATGGCCGGTGAGCCCGGGCTGCTCATCACCGGCGGACTCGGCTTTGTCGGCTCGCACTTCGCGCGCGCCGCGGCGGCAGCGGGACGGCGCATCGTCATCGTCGATGACGGCTCCGGCCGCAGCGGCGCGCTGCCGCCTCCGCTGCCGCCCGGTCAGACGCTGGTCCGCGGGGATATCGCCGATGCCGCGCTCATCACCCGCCTGTGCCGCGAGCACTCGATCGAAGCGCTGGTCCACTTCGCCGGCAAGATCCAGGTCGGCGAGTCGGTGCGCTGTCCCGAGCTGTACTTCGATGTCAACCTGACCCGTTCGCTGGCGCTTTTGCACGCGGCGATGCGGGCCGGGGTGCAGCAAGTCGTGTTCTCGTCCACCGCGGCGGTCTATGGGGTGCCGCAGACCGTCCCGATCCCGGAGACCGCGGTCACCGCGCCGGTCAATCCCTACGGCTGCTCCAAGCTCGCTTTCGAGTGGGCGCTGCACAGCTATCAGATCGCCTACGGCGTGCGCTGGGCCGCCCTGCGCTACTTCAATGCCGCCGGGGCGCATCCCGACGGCACGCTCAGCGAAGCGCACGAGCCGGAGACCCACCTTATCCCGCTTGTCCTCGATGCGGGGCTGCAGCGGCGGCCGCCGGTCACGGTGTTCGGGACTGACTACCCGACCCCAGACGGCACCTGCGTCCGCGACTACATCCATGTCTGTGATCTGGCGCGCGCCCACCTGCTGGCGCTTGCGCGCTTGGCCGCTTCAGAAGTTGTGGGGCCGCTGAACCTGGGCACCGGCCGCGGCTACAGCGTGCGCGAGGTCCTGGCGGCGGCGGCGCAGCTGCTCGGGCGGCCGGTGCCGCATACGCTGGGCGCGGCGCGGGCGGGGGATCCGCCGGAGCTAATCGCCGCGGCCGACAAGGCGCGCCAGCGGCTGGGCTTTGTCGCCGAGCGCTCGGAGCTGCCGGTCCTGCTCGAAGACGCGCTGCGCTCACGGCGCTGACGCAGCGGGCGGACGCGACCGCATTCTGCCTTGGCGCAGCCGGCAAAGCGCAGCAAGATGCGCCCATGCCGCGCAAGCCCCGATCCGCTATCAGCTTGATTTCTGGCTCTCTCGCCGGTTTTGCCGCATCGCGCCGCGGACGCCGGCTCCGGTCGCCGCTGCTGCTGGCGGCGCTAACCGGTCCGCTGTGGGCCTGCACGCCGGCCGATCCGGCGCTGAACCCGCCCCCGAGCGAGCCCCCGGCGCGGCTTGCCAGCGAGGACTTCGCGGTGGAGTTCAGGCCGGCGGACAGCACTCTTGCGCTATGGCGCCGGCAAGAGGTGCTGCTGCGCTTTCCCACCGATGCGATCCAAATCGGCACGGTCGCCAAGCTCGATGACAGCGCCAGCTACGATCCGTACTGGATGGAGTACGGCGAGGAGCTGTTCCCGCCGAGCCTGCCCGAGACCCTGCAGTGGCACACCGTGACCGCCGCCCGCTTCACTGGCAACTCGGAGAGCGAGCTGCACATAGCGCTCGACTTTACCGACGGCATCGCTGCGACGCTGACCATCACTCGCGACGCCGTCGGCCGCTTCAGCGCGACAGTCGTGCCGGATGCGCAGAAGAGCGGCCGATCCGTCGCGCTCATGCGGCTGCGGCCGCGGGTGGATACGAGCGAGGGCTTCTACGGGCTTGGCGAGTGGCCGGACTCGGTCAACCACCGCGACAAGATCCGGCCGATGCAGATGGAGGCGGCGCTCACCGAGTCGGTCGACAATGAAAACCACGTCCCGATTCCGCTGCTCATCGGCACCCGCGGCTGGGGCCTGTTCGTGCAGAGCCAGCGCGTCGGCCTCTTCGATGTCGCGCACAAGCAGCCCGACCTGGTCGAGATCACCTACGGCACGGCGGAGCAGAGCGATAAGGGGCTGCGGTTCCACTTGTTCGCCGCCGACAAGCCGATCGATATCGTCCGCCGCTACTACGACGTGACCGGGGATCCGCTGCTGCCGGCGCAGTGGGCGCTGGGGCCGTGGATCTGGCGCAACGAGAACCGCGATCAGGCGCAGGTGCTCGATGACATCGCCAAGATCCGCCAGCTCGATCTGGCCACGAGCGCCATCTGGATCGATCGGCCCTATGCCAGCCACGTCAACAGCTTCGACTGGGAGCCGACCCGCTTCCCCATGCCGGAGCAGATCTTCACCGCCGCCCACAACGCCGGTCTGCGCATGGCGCTGTGGCACACGCCCTATCTGGAGGCCGGCACCCCGGATCTCGCCGAGGCGACGCAGAAGGGGTACTTCCCGCCGCAGACCGGCATCCTCCTCAACGGCTGGAGCGCGCCTGTCGACTTTACCAATAGTGACGCGGTGGCGCTGTGGAAGGATCACCTCAACCGCTACATAAAGCTCGGCGCCGAGGGGTTCAAGCTCGACTACGGCGAGGATGTGGTGCCGGCGCTC
>CALFML010000514.1 GCA_937879845.1 uncultured Myxococcales bacterium | reverse complement strand
GGACCTCGACCCAGACCTCGATGATGGCCTTGGCCAGCGGCACCGGGGTCGGCGCCTACGAGCAGCTTGGCGGCGCGCTGGCGATGAACGCCACCTCGCTGGTTATTGGCTCCCCGCTGTTTTCGTCCAGCGCGAACCTCACGGCGCAAGGCATCGCTTATCTGTACAACCTGGAGACGCCGGGCGCCCCGACGGTGGTTACGGCGCCGGGTCCGGGAACGCGCGATCGGTTCGGGGCCTCGGTATCGCTTATCGCCGGGTCGGGCAGCATCGCTGATACCTTGCTGATCGGCGCTCCCGGCCGCAACCAGGCGTTCGTGTACAGCAACGACCTGACGCAGTGGCGCCAAGCCGCGACCCTGGATGCGCCGGCCGAATCAAGCCGCGCGGCGTTCGGCGCCGCCGTAGCCACCGCCGGCAACCAGCATATCGTCGGGACGCGCGGGCTGATGCAGGACGTGGGCGTGGCGTACTACTTCGGGTCCGCCGACAACTAGACCCCCGCGCGACTACTGCGAGATGGTGAAGCTCAGGCCGGCGACCGACGCCCCCAGCCGATCGCGGCCGACATACGGCAGCAGCGACACTTTGGGCGGCTCCTGGCCGGCGGTGCGGGCGCGGTGCCACAGCACCCCGTTGTAGATCGCCACGCCAAGATTGGTAAGCCCCAAGGCGGTGTGCACGGCGCCGGTGGTGATGCCGTAGACCGGCTCGGGATCGCGGAAGTAGATGAGGGTGATCGGGCCGATGAGGGCGTTTGTGAAGCCGCAGATGTAGCCGGAGTACAACCAGCCGCGCTGCGGGTGGTTCTGCACGATGTTGACCGAGTTGCCGATGATCGAGGTCGTGCTGCAGGCAAATAGCGCCGCCTGGATCGCCACGCCCACGGGCTGGCCTTCCTGATCCGCGACCGCCGCGCGCGCCGGCGTGCTGGCCGTGGCAAGTCCGGTCAAAGTGACAGCGAAAAGCGCGGCATGGAGCGCGGCGCGGCGGGCGCGGCTCAGTGTTTGTCCCGACGGCGCGGACGGCGTGTCAAATGCCATGGCGTTGTCCTTCTCCCCACGCATCAGCGGGCCTCTCCGGGGGAAGCAGGTGAAGCAGGTGCGGCCGGCGGCGGACCTTGAGCGGGGTCGGGCGGCGCGCTGGGATCCGGGCTCGGAGCCGGCGAGGCGGCGGGCTCGTTCGGGCCGCTGCCGGCGGGGGCGCTCTGCGACTGCTGCATCATCGCCGCCATGCGGCGGGTGGGCCGCTGGGCAAGCTCATAGGTTACATCAAGACCGATGGCCAGCGTGATCGCGCCCGGCGGCTCCGGCGGATTGAGGTGGTAGCTCGGATTGGGTCCTTGGGCGCGGAAGCCGTGGGTGAAGGTGCCGACGCGAACGAACAGCGCGAAGCTCTTGGCGAGGTTGCGCAGGTTGTTGACGTTGTAGGCGATAAGACCGGCGGCGACGTTGCCGAGGTAGCCGTTGCTCGGGGTGTAGACTAGGTCGTCGGTGGCGCCGACGCGGATGACGTGGTTCGGGCGAACCTTGATGGAAAAGGCGACCACCGCGGTGTTGGCCAGGATCCAGCTGCCGCTGCCGCGGATGCCGACGTCGCGCCGGGCCACGAACACGCACTGATCGGTGTTGTAGCGCCAGTACTCGGAGTTAAAGCCATCGAAAAGCAGCAGATCGAGCCGCTTGCCGAACGGCACCGCGCCCTGCAGCGCCGCCCCCAGAAGCGCGCGCACCCCATAGCCGCTGCTCGCGATCGGCGACGGCGGCGAGCTCGGCGACGGATCCTTGGGCGGATAGATATCGTCGTACGAGGCCTGGCAGGTGTCCTGGTCGGCGAGCGGAATCACGCCGGCGCCGGGGAAGACGCTGCCGAGCGGCCAGATGTAAAAACCGGTGACCTCGGCCTTCAGGGTGAGAAACGACAGCGGCGTGATGCCGCCGAAAAAGCCGGTGTGGATGTGCGTCGGCGAGATGTAGTTGGCGATGCCGAACTCGAAGTTGGTGAAATCGAAAAGGAGCCCCGGCTTTTCGACAAACGGCGTGCACACCGACAGCCGCAGCTGGTTCTCAAGGCCGAGCGGGTTGATGGCGCCGACCATGTAGTGCTCAAGGGTCAGCTTCTGCGCCTGATCGCCCAGGCAGTGCTTGCCGGTGATGAAGCTCGACGGCGAGTTGGATTTCAGCCCGAGTCGCTGCCCGTGCGCCCCCCCTTCGCTTAGCGCCATTACCCCGACAATTGTAAGGAGTGCCAGCCCTTTACAGGCTGCTGCGGCACCGTACCGAGCAAAAACTGCGAGCCGTGGCGAGACGGGTTTCATTTGAGCGGCCATCTACGCCAGAGTACAACCTGCCGTAGTCGGTTGTCATCGACTACCTCGTCGAGACGGCCGCCCGCCGAATCTTTCCGTGGGCCATCAAGTTTTGGCGCGGGTTGGCAAACTCTGGCGCGATCTGGTAAAGGGCCAGCCGAAGTCTGCCTGCAGCCGGGCCATGGTCCGGCCTTTTAGCGGAACTTGGTGCCAATGCCCGACAGTTCGCCCGGCAGTTCGCCCGGCAGTTCGCCCAGTAGTTCGGAGTAGACATCATGCCCTGCGGGGCACCCCGGTGGATGAAACAGCCGCGCGGGAAGCGCGCGGTGGGGGGAGGCTC
>CALFML010000513.1 GCA_937879845.1 uncultured Myxococcales bacterium | reverse complement strand
GGCTTCTACAACCACTGCCCCAGCAAGGAGTCGCTGTACGCCGCCGCCGTGAGCAGCTTCAACAGCTGCAATCCCTTCGCGGAGCGCTGCGAGCGCAGCCCGAAGGAGCGCACGCCGCGTCAGCTCGCCGAGCTGCTGGTGGACACGTACCTGAGCGATGAAACGCTCGCCGATGTGGACCGGCACTGTCCGCTCATCGCCTTGCCTTCGGATGTCGCCCGCGCCGGTTTGCAGCCGCGCGCCGCATACACCCAGCTCGTCGAAGGCATGCTGGAGATCTTTCGGGCGGCGTTCCCAAAGAGCGACCGCCAAGCCGCGCGCAAGGCGCAGCTCATCGTCAACTTGTGTGTCGGCGGGATGCTGATCGCGCGCACGACCGATGATCCGGCGCTGCGCAAGCAGCTGAGAGCGGCCGCGCGTACGGAGGCGTTGCGGCTGTTGGCGGCAGGCGAAAAGCCGCGCGTAGCTGCCTGCACCTCAGCTGGGGCTAAATGCTGATCACGCTCCCGGTGCGCGAGCGCGAGACGCAATGCGCTGCGCCCGCGGCGCTTGATAGATTTTGCATTTTATTGCGCGATAGTGTCCGCGCGTCAGCCCCATAGCGCAAAAGCCGATTGTACACAGTATTCGCCAGCGCTGAGGCATCCGGTGTGCGGTAGCGGTAGTCGAATCAGGGCGATGCGGCTGACGATCTGAGTTTTCATGCTTACCCAGCGCACACGAGGGCAGAAAGCTCCGCGAGCGCCAAAGGCGCGTTAAACCCATTCCAACACATCTTCTACAACGCTTTCACCGACGGGCTGAAGAATTTACTCGATCCCATCCTATCGACGAAATCTTTTTTCCCGTCGCCTTAAGTATAATTAAGGCGGCTCGATGGACGTCTGTCCAGGCTGATTGAACGTGCCATCGAGGGCAGTAAGCGGATTGCTTCCTCATCCGCATGCGGCTCGGCTGCTCAGGCGGCGAGCCGGGAGCGGTGCGGAAGGGGACCTTTGGGGTCGAAATGTCTCTTGCACCGCTACAGTCGCTGAATCCGCTGCTCGGTCGCCTTTGGGCGCGATAGCGGAGTGAGTTCCAGCGGCCCGGCTGGGCTGATTTCCTGGCTTGGCTGTTCGCGTCCGCGCGCCAAGCCCAGCGGCCGCCGAAACATCTTTAGACGAGTCTTCTAATTTGAAGCGACTTTGGGCGCAGCAGCATCAATACAGGAAAAAGGATCTCATGCGACCCTCCCTTTGCACCCTGTCCGCTCGCGCTTCGCTCCCGTGGCTGGCCGCGTCTATCCTGCTCATCGGCTGCGGTAAGAAGGACGTACCGACCATTCCCGAGGAGATCGTCGGCTCATGCCACTTCTACAACGGCTATGCGCACAGCGACCAGTGCAGCGATTACCATGGGAGCTGGACCCAGGAACAGGCGCAGGCAGACTGCGACTCTTGGAGCGGCACGCTCACCATGGGCCAGGCCTGCAACCTCGCCGAGGTCCTCGGGGCGTGCATCTTCGTCAAGGACGGGCTCTATCTTAGCACCAGCTTGCCCGGGAACAACCCCGGGGACTGCAGCTCGGCGACGCGCGGCTGCGAGTTTTTCGGCGGCGGCGCATTCCAGCCAAGTCCCGTCTGCGGCGGCGTCGATCCCGACCAGAGCCCCGGTGTCACCGGCCCCGGCGTATTCCAGCAGCCGGTGCGGCAGTGCAAGGACCCACGGCCGGGAGAGGCTCCGGGTCGCTCGTCAGGCGGCCAGGTCTGCACCTGGGAGATGATCGCGGGCGCGACCGAAGAAGGTCGGCGCTTTGTCGATTACGCCAGCTGCGATCGGGTGCGGACGCAGCGTCCCTATTATGCGGTGCCGCCGGCGCCGAACTCCACTCACGAAGATCCGCGCCTCGCCGATCCGGCCTACGCCACGGAGCTCATGTGGGTCAGACAGCAGATCGAGTCGACGGCCTGCGTCTGCTGCCACAGCACCTCCGCCCCGCGTGGTCCGGCGAACTGGTTTATCGAGTCGCCGGGGAACTTCATCAACAGCTTTCTCGACACCGGCATCGCCATGGGGGCCGGCTGGATTCGCTCGGTGGGACTCGGCGCCTACCCGGCAGCGGACAACAACGGCTTCTCGCGCGCCACGCCGGCCGATCCGGCGCACACGATCTTTGTCACCACCGATGATGAGCGCATGCGGCGGTTCTTTGCGGCGGAAGCAGCTCAGCGCGGCCTGAAGAAAGAGCAGTACGAGGGTCAGGTGGTCGCCGGACTGCTGGAAGACCAGCTGAAGTTCCGGCCTTCGTCGTGCGTGCGGGGCGAAGGCGTGACTGCGGATGGTCGCGTGATCTGGCGGGGCGGCGGCGCGCGCTATCTCTACGTGCTAGCGGAATCAGCGATTTCCCCGACTGTGCCGCCGAACCTCGACCTGCCGGAAGGAACGCTGTGGCGCATCGATGTCCCAGCCGATGGCCAGCCCGTAATGAGCGGCGCCGTGCGCTACGGCCAGGTTCCGCCTGGGTTGACCCAGCGCCTGCCTGCCGCGGGTCTGCCGCCGGCACTGACGCCGGGCCAGCGCTATTACCTGTATGTCAGCGCCGACGTCATCCAGCCCGTTACGCGCTGTCTGTTCACCGCTCCGTAGGCCTCTTTCGCCGGCGGGTAGGC
>CALFML010000512.1 GCA_937879845.1 uncultured Myxococcales bacterium | reverse complement strand
CCGATCTGTTCGTGCAGCCCAGACGCCACAGGAGCCAGTGGCACAGGTACCCACAGGTCGTGCCGCTGCCGCCATAGTCCTTGGCGATCTCTACGAACCTCGTGTCGCCGATCGGAGTGCCAGCCTTACTGATCACTCCTTTGCAAGGCACGTATTGTTGCAGGAGCGCCGCTGCGCACTCACGCAAAGGAGACATCACGTCTGAGGAGATCGGCATCGGTGGAGGGGGCAGAAGCGGCTGTGAGGAGGGCTGAATGGGTCGTCCGTAAGGCAACCCAGCCTTTACAAATCGGCCTCCGAATTGATAATTCCTTCGAGTAGGGTACAGAGACGACTCTGCGCTGTGCCGTGGCAGCCTCAATGGTTCCCCCTCGGGCGATGACCGGTGTCGCTCGCGTGACGCGTTCGACGCTCGGATGAATCGAGAGCCGATGATGCGCCACCTGATCCTGTCGCTGCAACAGCGATTGTCATACGAACCCAAATTGAACTATGCGCTAACCGACGTCTGATTGCATCCCTCACTCGCGCTGGGTGTAGCCGCAATGCTTGAACCAGCTTTGGGCGTCCGAGGCGGTGATGAACTCGGCGAGCCAGTGGATGAACTGCTCGAGCATCGCTCGAGCGCGGACACCGCGACGCTTCAGGAGCCGCTTGAGCTTGGACCAGCACAGCTCGATGGGGTTGAGCTCTGGCGAGTAGGGAGGCAGGTACAGCACCGTCGCGCCGGCCGCCTCGATGGCCTGGCGGACGCCGGTGGCGTGATGGGCTCCCAGGTTGTCCAGCACGACCACATCACCCGGACGCAGCACGGGCACCAGGTGGTCCGAGACGAAGCGGAGAAAGACATCCTTGGTCGTTCCTCCCTCGACGGTCATGAGCGCCCGGAGCCCTCGCCACCCCAGGGCCCCGAGCATGGTGGTGATGCGCCCGCGGTTGCGCGGAACGGAGATGTGCAGCCGCTGGCCTACCGGCGCCCAGCCGTACTCCGAAGTCATGGACCGGTGCGCGCCGGCCTCGTCGATGAAGATGAGCTTCTTGGGGTCGAGCGACGGGAGCCGCTCGAGGTACTGCTCGCGGGCCCGCTGGACGTGCGGCCGCTCTCGCTCACTGGCCACCAGCGACTTTTTTTATAGGAGAGCCGGGCTCGCGCCAGCGCGCGTCCCATCGTCGCCTCGCTCACAGAGACCTTGGTCCGCCGGCGGTAGGCGTCGACCAGATCGGGCAACGTCTGGTCTGGATTCTCCTGCAGCAGTTCGCGGAGCAGCGACAGGTTCTCGTCGGGGATGAGGTGTCGATGGCCGCCCCCGTGCGGAGAGGGCTCCACGCTGCCCGTGCTTCGAAATCGGGCAATCCACCGGTTCACCGACGCTTCGCCCACTCCGAAGCGCTGAGCCAGCTGCTTCCAACTCCCCTCCTTGTTCTGCCAGGCGCGGATCACTCGTTCTCGCAGGTCCATCGACAGCGGCACAGACATGCCGCCCATCAGATCAGGCCCGCTCGATCAGCGCAAGCGCGCGCTGCTATCAGCCCAGACCCAGCATCTTGGCGCGGCGCCGCCGCCGCTGCCGCACGACGAGCACGACGACCTGGGCGCCCTCCGCCATGGCCCCGCTCTCGCGCAGGTGCTCGACGGTCTCGTCGAGGCGGCGCATGAGCTTGCCCGCGCTCCCCTTCCGCAGCTTGCGCACGTCCTTGCGGCTGCCCTTGCCGATGTCGACGATGACACGCTCGGTGTCCGCATGCGAATGCGCGTCAGCGACGCTCTGGGAGGCCTCGCTCTTGGCGGCGTGGAGCGGGGTGCTCTTCTTCTCTGTGGTCATCATATCCCTCCGAGGTTTCGAACCTTTTGCTGCGGAATCTCGGTCCGTGATTTTGGTATATAATCTAACTAAAGTTTTTTGAAATCAAAAGCGGGAAGGGACGCAGATGAAGACTACCCTCAAAGCCAAACTACCCAAGTCGATTCGCAGCATTACCATCATCAAGCGCAGCGACAGTCCCACCCACGCGGGCGAGTCTGAGCGCATCACCGTCGAGCCGAAGCGCAAGCGTAAGAAGCAGACCAAGGGTCTGGTGCGCATCATGGAGCGCCTCGCGCGCCGCGGCGCCAAGGCCAACCTCAAGAGCGCCGAGACCTATCTCGAGCGGCACAAGCGCTCGAATCGCAAGCGCCGCGACGGCTGGCTGCGCGATCAGTTCGAGAATACCAATCGCGCCAACCGCAAGGCCTATAAAGCCTTCAAGCTGTCGAAGCTGTTTCGCTAGACGCCGGCTCGTCGCGGCTTCTTCGCCGCTCACGATCCGGCCGTTCGCCCACACGAGCGAGTCCGGCTGGCGCGCTCCGGGAGGAAGCGGCCAGCTCAAGCGCCGTCTCCTCCGCCGTTGGCGAGCGTGATCTCGCCGAGCACTTCGGAGAATGCCTTGCGCATGCCTTCGGCCTTGTCGTGCGACTCCACGTACTCGGCTTCCGGGTCGGAGTCGGCGGTGATGCCGCCGCCGGCCGAGAACACGAGCGACTGCGACGTCGCGGTCGCGGTGCGGATCGCCACGTTCCAGTCGGCGTCGCCGTTCCAGCCCATCCAGCCGATCGCGCCGGTGTAGACGTGACGCCGCACGGGCTCGAGCCGGTCGATGATCTCGATCGCGAGGCACTCCTGGCGGGTGGCGAGGAGCCGCAGCGGGTGGGCCCAGTCGTCGGGGCCGAGGAAGTCGGAGATGACCACGGCGAGCCCGCGCCGGCGGGCGAGGCCGCTGACCCGGCGCAGCGCGGCCCCGAGGTCGGCCGGGGTGGCGCCCCCGAGGCCGTCGTGGCCCGTCGGCGCGGTCACGAGGCGGTGCAGGACGCCGAGCAGGTGGGCCCGGCCCCCGCGGGCCGGGAGGGTGTCGATGCCCGCGCCGCCGGCGGCGAGGACGCCGAAGCGGTTCCCCGTGCGGGCGGTCAGGAAGCCGACCGCGGCCACCGCGGCGACGGCGAGGTCGCGCTTCTCGCAGGCGGCGGTGCCGAAGTCGAGGCTGGGGGAGCGGTCGACCACGACCCACGTCTCGAGCTCGCGGTCGGCGATGGTCTCTCGGACGTAGGGCTCCTGCATGCGGGCGGTGACGTTCCAGTCGATGCGGCGCACGT
>CALFML010000511.1 GCA_937879845.1 uncultured Myxococcales bacterium | reverse complement strand
TCCCGACCGACTCCGCGGATGCGGTCAAGAACATGCGTGTCATCGACGCCGCGTACCGCGCCGCCGGCCTGGAGCCGCGGCCGTCCTTGCCGTCTTCCATGGGCTGAAGAGCCGCATTCGGGCACCGCCCGCGCCGATCCCCGAAGGTGAATGTTTTAGCCACTCGTCGTTGTCGGGTACCTGATGTATGGTCGGCGCCATGAGCCCTTCCCCCGTTGCCCAATACCTCGCCTCCCTGCCTCCGGAGCACCGTGACGCGCTCAGCGCCGTTCGCCTGGAGATAAACCGCAGCCTTGCCGCTGGTTTCGAAGAGGGCGTCCAATTCGGGATGCTCAGCTGGTACGTCCCGCTCACCGCCTACCCCAAGGGCTACGGCGGCAACCCGAAGGTCCCGCTTCCCTTGGTCGGACTTGGCTCGAAGAAAAACTATATGGCGCTCTATATGACGTGCTTTTATGCCCAGCCGGCGCTGTCCGATTGGTTCATCAGCGAATATAAGAAAAGCGGCAAGAAGCTGGACATGGGCATGGGCTGCGTCCGATTCAAGACGCTGGAGCACCTGCCGATTGAAGTCGTCTGTCGGACCCTGGCGCGCGTCACGCCGGCTGAATACGCAGCCAACTATCAGGCGGCGCGGGATGCGCTAGCCAAAGGCAGAGCCAAAAAGCCCGCGGCGGCGAAATCTAAGGAAGCTTCTTCGGACTGTCAAAGCGAGTGAAGGTCGCCACTTGGTTGGAATAGAAACCCAAGTTGTAGGAAGCGACCAGAGTGACCTGGACATACTTGAAGTCACTCAGATCGTGTACCTGGCGTAGGAGAAGTTCGGACACCTCGCGCATCTTCTGGCTCGCCGCTTGTTTGTCATCGATCAAGCTCCGGTCCACACCGAGCTTCACTTCCAAGGCCGCGCCAGCCGGCGACAAATGGACGGTAAACTTGCAGCTGGAAACCCCTGCGACCTGCCGCAGCTGTCTTTGTACTGTCTCCAGCTCCGATTGGCCTTGCTGCGGATCGGAGTCGCGAAGGAGCCAGACGCCAACTGCCAAACAGAGCATGACCGGCACGACCACCGCGATGAGGGCGCGTGCCTCCCGCCGCGGATCCGCAAGCTGCAGCAGCTCCGTTTGATCGTAGGTTCCTTTGCGTACGACAATCGAACCGGAGAGCAGATCATGCAGCCCGCGTTTTTGCGGATGCAGGATGACCATCACGGAGCAGCCAAGGAAGCTGGCGATGGCGAGCAGGGTCATGGCGACGCGCAGGGTCTCGGAGGCAGCTATAGACGGAGCAAAGGTCCCTAACGCGGCGGTGATACAGCTTCCATAGGAGACAACCGCCAGGATCGCGTAACGCAAGAGCGACTGCGGCACGCTCAGGTAGCTACCGTCCAGCCGCAGCACCTGAATTCCCAGAATGCGCTTGCCAATCGTCTGCCCTTGTCCGAGCGACGCCTGCAGCAGACCGGAGTAAAGAAATGTGACTAAAAGTCCTATCCAGGCACCCAGCGCGCCCAAGCGCCAAAATAGACCGTCGAGCGGCACGCTCAGGGCGAATCCCACCGCTCCCAAGAACAGAACGTCGAGGATGTCGGCGAACAGGCGCCGCCAAAAGCCGGCAAGAACTAACTTCCTATCTGTTTGCATGGAGTTCCTAGCTTCGTGCACAGGCACGCTCTGTGAAAGATGACATGCCGTCCACGATCTGCACGGCAGATCGGACAAGGCCGAGTCGTTCCGCAAAAGCGGCATTCCGTTCGGCCGAAAGAAGCTGAATTGCCGCAAACCCTCTGCGCTCGGCTAAAGTCCGCCCATGATACAGCCATGCCCCGCCGCGCCATCCGATCACTTGGCCGATCACCCAGCCGAGCTGCCGGCACATCGTCTAGCCTCACCGGCAGCCTCACCGGGGCTATGCGCCGCGCAAGTCGGGCCGCGAGGTCTGCGGCGAGCGGGGGCGCCGTGGGCCGCGGCGGTGCTATGGGCCGCGGCGCTGGCAGCGTGCGCGCCCGCAGTCCCGGCCGCTCCTGACGCCACGCTGCCTGCCGATGCCGCGGCGGACGATCTCGGCTCGGCGGGTTGTCCGCAGGTGCAGCCGCCGCAGAGCACCGGCTGCGCCGCCTGGAGCGCTCAGCCCGCGGCCGGCAAGCTTCCCGCGTCGGCGCTGGACGAGGTCTCGGGCCTTGTGGTCAGCCGCAAAAACTCGACCGCGACCACGAGCGTCCTGTGGCTGCACAACGACTCGGGCGACACCGCCCGCGTGTTCGCGGTCGCGGTCGGCGCGGGGCCGCCCAGGCTCCTGGCGACATACTCGCTGGCCGGGGTCACGGCCATTGACTGGGAGGATCTGGCGCTCGGGCCGGCGCCCGGCCGCAGCGGCGACTTTCTGTACCTTGGCGACATCGGCAACAACTTCAACCGCGTCCCGCGCCGCTCGTCGATCCAGATCTACCGCATCCCCGAGCCGACGGTGGATCTCGCCAAGACGGATCAGCGGCTCACCGTGAACGATGCCGAGCGGATCGACCTCGTGTACGAGGGCGGGCAGGTCTATGACTGCGAGTCGCTCCTTATCGATCCGCAGAGCGCCGAGCTGGTCCTTCTGAC
>CALFML010000510.1 GCA_937879845.1 uncultured Myxococcales bacterium | reverse complement strand
GGCGCATGACCAGGTACCCGACTACCAAGGAGGATAGGATGGCGCTCAACAAGGTCCAGATTGCCGGAGATGACGTCGCGGCCGAGCTCGTGCCCGAGCGCGGCGGCATCGTCAGCCGCCTCACGATCGGCGGCGATGAAGTGTTCTACCTCGATCCGGCGACGCTCGACACGCCCAAGGTGCGCGGCGGCAACCCCATCCTGTTCCCCAACCCCGGCCCGCTCGCCGGCGGCGCCTACCAGCACCCCAGCGGCAAGGAGTACAAGCTGGGCCAGCACGGCTTCGCCCGCGAGCTGCCCTGGCAGCTTGTCGCCACCGATGGAAAGAGCGCTGAGATTCGGCTCATCTCCGACAACTACACGCGCGAGCGCTTCCCCTACGACTTCGACGTGCGCATCATCTACCGCTGCTCCGGCTCCACCTTCACGGTCGAGCAGCACTTTCACAACCTGAGCAGCGAGCCGATGCCGCTGCATTTCGGCTTCCACCCCTACTTCGCGGTGGCCGATTCCGAGAAACCCAACGTCAAGATCACCACCGACGCCACCCGCGCCTGGGACAACGTCACCAAGAAGGAGGGACCGTTTACCGGCCCCCTCGATCTGACGGTGCAAGAGGTCGATCTGCACTTCATCGATCACGGCCCGCGGGAGACCATCATGACCCGCCCCGGCCACAAGGACCTGCGCATCACCTGGGACGATCCGTATAAGTGGCTGGTGGTCTGGACGCAGAAAGGCAAAGACTTCGTCTGCGTCGAGCCGTGGACCGCCCGCGCCAACGCCCTGAACAGCAAAGAAGGCCTGGTCCACATCGGCCCGCGCGAGCGCCGCAAGTCCTTTGTCGCCATCACCGCGCTATAAGCGCCTCTTTCCTCCCGCTCCCCCGCCATTGCTCCGCTTCTCCCCGCCTCTTCCCCGATAAAGCCCGCGGGATTCCTCCCGCAGGTCTTCCGCCATTGCCGATGGGCGAAGATCGCCGTCGCCAAGCGGCCGCGTTCCTTTTCGGGCTGACTGAACATGCCGCCCGATCCCGTCGCTTCTTTTCGTCCGGCGCAAGCGGCGGGAAGCCGGCGGAATTTTTGCCCTCGCCCGCGCCGCCGCGAAATCCACACCGCCCGACCCCGCCCGGCGATAATGAAGCTGCGAACCGGCAAGCAGTGCTTTCCGGGCTCTTGGACTAGAAGTTAAGGGGGGAAAATGGCGAACAAGCGGACTCGTAGCGTTTTTCTCGGGGCGGCAGGCATGATCTTGCTGGCGCTGCTCGGCTGCGGCGGGGAGCAGACGAGCGGCCCGGATCCAGGGCAGCCTGGTCCCAATCCCAACCCCAATCCGGATCCCGATCCCATCCGCACCTGCATGACCCAGACTCTGCCGCGGCTGACCGTGTCCGGAAATCAGCTGCAGGCGAGCTGCAACGGTCAGCTGACCGCGGTGCGCTTAAAAGGAATCAATCGTTCCGGACTCCAGCACAAAAACGGTCTGGCGCTCGCCGGCTTCGGCAGCGATCCGATGCCGGAGCTCAAGGCGTGGCGCGAGGACTGGAAGGCGGTCGTGGTCCGTCTGCCGATCGGCCAGAGCTACTACACCACCTATGCCGAGGCGCCGCAGTACCGCCAGAGCATCGCCGCGGTGGTCGCCGCCGCCAAGACCCTGGGCATGTACGTGATCTTGGAACTGCACGGCTACGATGCGCAAAACCTCAACGAGGCGCAGCCCGATCCGAGCAGCACGCCGATGTTCTGGGCGCAAGTGGCGCAGCAGTTCGGCAGCGAGACGCACGTCCTGTTCGACATCTGGAATGAGCCCTGGGGCGTCGATTGGGGAACGTGGAAAGGCAACGCTCAGAAGATCATCCAGGCGATCCGCGGCGCCGGCGCGAGCGAGACCCTCATCGTCGTCGGCGGCCTGGACTACGCCTACGATCTGTCGCCGCTGCTTACGCCGAGTAACCGCTTGGAGGGACTGGGACCAATCATCTATGCCACGCACCCCTATCCGCTCAAGAGCAACCCTCCCTCCATGGCGCCGGAGTGGGATAGCAAGTTCGGCAACATCGCCCAGCAGGTCCCCGTCATCATCGGCGAGTACGGCGTCAACGAGTCCGGCACCTCCCCGTTCGGCCTCGGCAACAAGACCGCGGCGCACAACTGGATGACCCAGCTGCACGCCTACATCGATGCCAAGAACCTGTCGGCCCTGGCCTGGTCAGGCGGCGACGATCCCCAGCTCACCTTCGGCACAAACGGCGGCTCCGTGAACCTGCCCGGCAACCCCCCGGATCCGAGCAAACCCACCGATCCGTTCGGGGTGGATGTAAAGACCTGGATGCTCAAGCCGCTCATGTGACCCCGAAGGCTCCGGAGACTCTGCGCCACCCATTCCTTCCGCCGCTCGGCCCTGACCTGCGGCGCCGCCGGCCGCCCGCTGCGACGGCAGCTCACCGCCCGCTGCCGCTCCGCGGATCATTTCACTGAACTGCTCTCGCAGCCGCTGATATCGGGCTTAAGGTCGCGATGGCTGGTTCGTCCCGTCGAGCGGAGGGTAAAGGGCTTCCAGCCTACGGCAACGTCGTCGGGTAAATGTGGAAACAAGTCCTGACAAGAGCGTCCCATGAGCGCTAGGAATCAATTCAGCACGGAGCGTAAGAATATCTGCAGCTCCCTTGGCCACCTGTCCGCCGGCCAGTTCTGGGCGATATGCTGTCGCCACTGCGCTGCGTCATGCTGGCAGCCTTGCTGACTCAGCCATGGGACGAGCTCTGATCGAAAGAACTCCTTGCCGGGAACGGCCTTGAGAATACGCGCCGGCATGTCGTGCGGCAGCGCGTCGCGTTCCTTGAGGATTTTGGCGACCAGCTTTTTGGCCTCGGTCGCCGTGGTTGGATTCGGCAGGCTATTTAGATACCTGTTCAGTCCCGCTTCATCAACGGGCTGCGGCGGGTCGGCTTTCGGGTAGCCATAGTAGTGCTGGCTGCCATCCGGGTGATAGGTGCGGTTCTGCTTGCGCATGCGCTCCTGCTCACGGTGAAGGATCCACCAGACGGTCCCGTAGTCAGCCCAGGGGTGAATCAACTGATAGAGCGGGGTGAGATCGATGGCGGCTAATGCGGCGACCTGGCGGATCGCCCGCGTAAGCGCAGCCTGGTCGGCGAGAAATAAGTTCTCCAGGCACCATCCCGCCGTCACATGGAGGCGGTCCTCATAGCGCGCGACCTCCTCATTGATGTCACCGTCCTCCCAGGTGTCGCGATCCACCACGGCGTACCACGCGGGTCGCGCTCCCAGCTTCTGCAGGACTCTGGGACGCCCCCCGGCTGCCGCAACGTAGAGCCGACGCTGCCAGAGAGGATCCAGGCTGTTCAGGCAGCGCTCAAGGACGTCGCGGTCATCATCTCCTTCGACCAGCAGGATCTTTTTTCCTGCCCGCTCCTGCTCCTCGATAAGCTCCCAGTATCGGCGAATGGGGTCGCCAGCC